>JAZDDD010000301.1:0-6580 GCA_036679545.1 Gemmatimonadota bacterium
CCGTGTGCCGGCGGCGCCGTGTACAGTCCGGCGATTACGGACTTTGTGTTCATGGTGCGTGGTGTGTCGTACATGTTTGTCACCGGGCCAAACGTGGTGAAGACTGTCACACATGAAGAGGTCTCTGCGGACGAACTTGGCGGCGCGGACATTCATGGCTCGAAGTCCGGCGTGGCGCATTTTGTACACGATACCGAAGCAGACTGTCTCCTGGCATTGCGTCACCTCGTAGGGTTTTTGCCACTCAACAATCTTGACGGCCCTCCGCAACGAACCACAGATGACCCGGCTGACCGACAGGATGAAGCCCTACTGCAGATCATCCCGGCCAGTCCCACGACCCCGTACGACATGGTTGAGTTGATAGGACATGTTGTGGACGATGGTGAGTTGATGCAGGTACACGCCGATTTCGCTGGCAATCTCGTTGTCGGTTTCGCGCGTCTCGATGGTCATCCCGTCGGTATCGTTGCAAACCAACCGGCCGTGCTGGCTGGAGTGTTGGACATGGATTGTTCCGTCAAGGGGGCGCGGTTTATTCGTTTTTGTGATGCATTTAACATCCCGCTCGTGACATTCGAAGACGTACCAGGTTTTCTTCCCGGTGTCGATCAAGAACACCGTGGTATCATTCGTCACGGAGCCAAGTTGCTGTTTGCGTATTGCGAAGCCACCGTTCCCAAATTGACGGTGATTACTCGCAAAGCGTATGGCGGCGCGTATGACGTGATGAGTTCAAAGCACGTTGGTGCCGACTTCAACGTGGCGTGGCCCAATGCGGAGATTGCGGTCATGGGCCCGAAGGGCGCGGCTGAAATCCTCTTTCGGCGCGAACTCGCCGCCGCGTCTGATACAAAGGAAAAGCTTGCCGAACTGGAAACGGATTATCGCGAACGTTTTGCGCACCCCTATTTGGCAGCGGCGCGGGGGTTTGTGGACGATGTCATCGATCCGCGTGAAACACGACCTCGGCTCATCTCCGCACTGCGCACGTTGTTGACCAAGCGTGACGACGCACCTCCCAAAAAGCACGGAAATATTCCGCTTTGAGGCTCTCCAAGTCCGGCGGTTGACGCGATGAAACGACTGTTGATAGCGAACCGAGGTGAGATTGCGCTTCGTATCGTCCGGGCGTGCCGCGAAGAGGGCATCGAAACAGTCGCCGTCTTCTCTGATGCCGACCGCGGGAGCCCGCATGTGCAAGCCGCCGATCGCGCAGTGTCACTCGGTCCACCGACGGCGTCGGAGTCGTATCTGCGAATCGATAAGTTGCTGGATGCCGCCAACGACACGGGTGCGGACGCGGTGCATCCCGGGTACGGATTCCTAGCCGAACGCGCCGACTTCGCAGACGCGGTTGCGAATGCGGGATTGACGTTTGTCGGCCCGTCTGCAGCGGCCATCCGAGCCATGGGCGAGAAGACGTCTGCGCGGGCGTTGATGCAAAAGGCGGGTATCCCCGTCGTTCCGGGTACCGTGAAACCCGTTTCGAACGCCATCGAAGCGTCCCGGGTTGCGGAAGACTTGGGTTACCCCGTGTTACTCAAGGCCGTGGCGGGTGGGGGCGGGAAGGGGATGCGTGTAGTGCGTTCGGCCGACGAACTCGAATCCGCTCTGGCACAGGCTCGCTCCGAAGCCACGAAGGCATTCGGCAATGGCGACGTTTACGTGGAGAAACTCATCGCTCGCCCTCGTCATATCGAGATCCAAATTCTGGCGGACACGCATGGCCGTACGGTACACTACGGTGAACGAGAATGCTCCGTGCAGCGCCGCCATCAGAAGTTGATCGAAGAAGCTCCGTCCTCAGTGGTTGACGACGTATTGCGCGAGCGGATGGGGGACGCGGCGGTTCGTGCCGCGCAGGCCGTCGATTACGTGGGCGCCGGCACGATTGAATTTCTCCTCGACGATAACGGTCACTTCTATTTTCTCGAGATGAATACGAGAATCCAAGTCGAACACCCCGTGACCGAATTGGTGTACGGCATTGACTTGGTCCGTGAACAACTTCGTATCGCCGCAGGTCATCCTATCCACAACGTCAACCCGGTGCCACGCGGGCACGCGATCGAATGCCGCATCACCAGCGAAGATCCGTTTGATGACTTCCTGCCCGCGACCGGGCGCATCTCCGAGTTGCGTGTGCCTACCGGTCCGGGCGTGCGGTGGGACGCGGGTGTGGAGGTCGGCTCGGACGTCGGACTGTTCTACGACTCGTTGTTGGCCAAGCTCATCACCTGGGGTGAGACACGAGACGTTGCCCGGCGGCGTATGTCTCGCGCGTTGCGGGATCTTGTGATTGTTGGTGTGTCCACTAGCCAAACCTTTCATACGCGGGTGATGGACGAGCCGGAGTTCGCCGCAGGTGCCTACGATATCGGATATTTCGACACCACTGGACAACGTCTACTCGCAACTCCACCCCCCGATGATTGGGTGGAACGAGTCGCGGTCGCGACGGCACTGCTCGAGCACCGCCGGCGGTCGTCTTTTAACCTGACAAGTGAGTCCTCCCCCGCCGAATCTGTTTGGTTGCACACCGCGCGGCGCGGTGGTCTACGATGAACGAGGTGGAAATCCACGCCATTGCTGCAGGCGGGGCCGGTGTAGGCAGGCTGGCGGATGGGTTGATTGTGTTCGTGCCACGCACCGCACCGGGAGACCGGGTGGTTATCGAAATCGTCGATAAACGAAAGCGTTGGGCAACCGGTCGCGTAACGTCTGTCCTGCAGAACGGTGCTGATCGTATCGACGCGGAATGCCCGCACTACAATGGCGACAAATGTGGTGGCTGCCAATTACAGCACATCAGCGGTGATGCGCAGCGTCGTATCAAAGGACGCATCGTAGGCGATGCGTTACGTCGCATAGCGCGACGAGAGTGCGAGGATCCAATTGTTGAGCCATCGAATGACAATTGGCACTATCGACGTAAGATCACGTTACATCAGGATGCCAACACCCGGATCGGGCTGCACCGTTACGACGACCCAACGGGTGTTTTTGATTTGAATGAATGTGCCATTACGGACAAGAGGCTGATGCAACTCTGGCGAGGCGTCGCCGCGCATCGTGATCTTTTGCCCAACGATTTTGATCGGTTGGTCTTAACGATCGGTCGCGATGGGCGCCGACATATGGTCATCAGTACGCGGGATCAGTGGACCGCCGAGCCGCTTGCGGCGGTTATTGGCGACGCTGATGTCTGTTTTTGGCGTGTCCAAGGCAGCAAGCATCTCACACAAGTCGCCGGGCCGGATACCGATATTTCTCCCCTATCGTTCCAGCAGGCCAACGAGGAAGTCGCCGATCGAATTCGCCGTCGCGCCATCGAATCGTTTGACGATGACGGAGGAGGCATCGCTTGGGATCTCTATGGTGGGTTCGGCGACACCGCACGGCTACTGGCGGCGCGCGGGTACAAGGTCTGGACGGTGGACAAAGATCCCAATGTTCGTCGCTGGGCAGAGCACGCCGGGGACAATTCCAACGTCAATTGGGTCTCTGACTTGGCGGAGAAGGCGGTTGAAGTCTTGCCTACTCCCGACGTGGTGATCGTAAACCCGCCCCGGACCGGCATGCCGTCGCGTCTTTGCGAGATTTTGGAAGAGTGGGGAGGGGGCCGGGTGGATGCGCGGTTGGGGTACATATCGTGTGATCCGGCCACCTTAGCCCGAGACATCGCCAGGATGCCGGCGTTTCGTCTCACTGGCGTGGCAGCGTTTGACCTGTTCCCTCAAACCAGTCACGTCGAAACGGTGGTGACGCTGCAGAGTGGTATGCGTCAATGAAGTATTGGGTCACCGTGCACGGGACAACCGTCGAGGTTGAGGTTAATGACGCCACAACTTTAGTGGACGGCCGGGTGGTCGATGCGGCCATCGATACCAACCGGGACTCGTCCATGGTCAACCTGGCCATGGGTGGGGTGCGGAACGTGCTCGCCGCTGTCCGAACCGACTCAGGGTGGATCGTGTCGCTTGCGGGTGAGTCGGCGTCAGTCCAAGTCGAGACCGAACGAAGTCGGCGGCTTGCGGATGCTCGTGCGGGAGCAAGTAAAGGGCGCGGGTCCGGGTTGGTGCGCGCCCCCATGCCGGGCCTTGTCTTGCGCGTAGATGTGTCTGTGGGGGATGCGGTGTCCGCGGGGGACGGCATCCTCGTTTTGGAAGCCATGAAGATGGAAAACGTGATCAAAGCGGCCGTTGGAGGACGGGTTACACGGGTTCATGTGGAACCCGGAGTGGCCGTCGAAAAGACGGCGTTGTTGGTTGATATTGAAGAACCGAGTTGACCGTCTGACGGACCTCCGCTACGTTTCGGGTCTATTTTGTATATGGACAAAGTTGTTGCCGGCAAAGCCTGTCGGCGTCTGGCATAGGCATGAAAACATACACAATCAAACTAGCAGATCTCGACAATAGATGGCACGTGGTTGACGCCGACGGGTTGGTGTTGGGGCGTCTGGCCAGTAAGGTCGCGCAGGTGATTCGTGGGAAGCACAAACCCACGTTCACACCGCACATGGATTGCGGTGACTTCGTGGTCGTGGTGAACGCAAACAAGGTGCGTTTGACCGGTCGGAAACTCGACCAAAAACAATATTTTAGACACACCGGGTACATCGGCAATGAAAAGTTCACGCCGGTGCGGACAATGCTCCGTCAACATCCTGAACGTGTCATAGAGAAGGCGGTGTACGGGATGCTCCCCAAGGGTACCTTGGGGCGTCAAACGCTGAGGAGAAAGCTCCGTGTGTATGCCGGTCCGGATCACCCGCACGCGGCCCAGCGTCCCGAGCCCTTGGACTTGAGAAAGTAAACAAAAGAAACAATGACTGCTATTGAGCCAGAACTGCGTTGGCATGCCATCGGACGTCGCAAGACGAGCGTCGCTCGGGTCTATCTGACGCCGGGATCCGGAAAATGGCAAATTAACAAGAAAACGCTTGGCGAGTATTTCCCAAGACGTTCCTTGATACAGCATATCCAGCAGTCGTTCTCCGCCACAGATACGTTGGGAGCTTTTGACGTCCGTGCGCGTGTCCATGGCGGTGGGCAAACGGGACAGGCGGGGGCGTTACGATTGGGAATAGCCCGTGCACTTGTCCTTGTTGATGAAACACACAGGAAAAAGTTGCGGGCCCACGGGTTGTTAACGCGAGATCCCCGCGCCGTGGAGCGAAAGAAGCCAGGACAACCTGGCGCGCGTAAGCGTTTCCAATTCTCGAAGCGTTAAGCGCAACCAGGACTACACACACCGCTGGACCAGGTCTCGGGTGTTTTCTCCTAAATAGTGGGAAGATTGAGGCAGGGTGTGAAGGCGGTGGACGATTAACCCAAGGACGAGGTAAATGTCAGAACCGCAGATGAAAGACCTGCTTGAGGCGGGTGTTCATTTTGGACACCAGACCCGGCGGTGGAACCCGAAGATGCGGCGATTCATTTTCGCCGAACGCTCGGGTATCTACCTCATTGATCTTCAGAAAACCGTAAAACAACTGAAAATAGCGCAGGAGCTTGTGCGCGAAGTCGTCATGCGTGGCGACGGAGTGATGTTTGTCTGTACGAAGCGACAATTGAAACAGATCGTGCGAGACGAAGCCATTCGGTCAGATTCGTTTTATGTGACCGAACGTTGGTTGGGAGGTCTTCTCACGAACTTTCAGACGATCAAACAACAGATTCGTCGTCTTCGGGAGATTGAACAGGGGCAAGAGGAGGGCGCGTTTGAGTTCTTTACGAAAAAGGAACGCCTACGCATTGAGCGTGAGCGCCTAAAGCTCAACCGGAACCTCGAAGGCATCAAGAAAATGGGACGGTTGCCGGGTGTGATCTTCGTTGTGGATGCCCAACGCGAACGGATTGCCGTTGCCGAGGCAAACAAGCTAAAAATTCCGGTCGTGGCCATTGTCGATACAAACGCCGACCCGGATCTCATCACGGTGCCAATCCCGGGCAACGACGACGCCATCCGATCCGTTTCGATCATCACGACCGCAATCGTTGATGTGGTTGCCGAGGCTCGGAGCCAGGTTCCGTTACGCGAGTCGGCTGCTGGCGGAGGCGAAGCCTATACGTACAGTACGGATTCAGGCGGACAGAAGGGCGACGTCGACGACCATCGAAAACGTCGGCGACCGCGGCGGAAACGCAAGGCAAAACCCGAAGCCATTGTCGCAAGGCTGAAGGTAGGCGTGCAGCCGGGATCGGAAGAAGCAACGAGCGATGCGGCTCCAACGGCCGAGGCGTCAACTGCCCCGCCATCCGCGGAAGCCTCGACTCCAGCACCAGCAGCATCCGCGCCTCCAGCAGCATCCGCGCCTCCAGCAGCACCCGCGGCTTCGGCAGCACCTGCGCCTCCAGCAGCACCCGCGCCTCCAGCAGCACCCGCGCCTCCAGCAGCACCCGCGCCTCCAGCAGCACCCGCGCCTCCAGCAGCACCCGCGGCTTCGGTAGAACCCGCGGCTCCAGCAGCACCCGCGGCATCTGTGCCGGCTGAACCCGCGTCGCCAGCGGCCAAACCGGATGCAATTGCGGAACAGACCCGGAGCAAGGCAGCCGCGGCTGGGGAAGCTGAG
>JAZDDD010000302.1:0-2685 GCA_036679545.1 Gemmatimonadota bacterium
TGGCGTAAACGTGTATGGCTCTGAGATTACCCTGCACATGAATGGCCGGCGCACGGTGGTTGCAATCACAAACAGCGCCATTCCAGATTTACGAGTCTCCAGCACACGCGCACGTGTAGGCGCCGATGCCGCCCTGGACGTAGCACGCCGACAAATGCGTAACGGTGCGCTGGATTCCATTGCACTGGTCATCTATCCAGGCCGTACACGATCCTCAAAGGCACGCTTGGCATGGCAAGTCGAGTTGCGTCGCAACGACCTACCCGAACGAAAAGCCTTTTTCGTGGACGCTAGAAATGGCCAAGTCCTTGACGTGTTGGACAGGCTGTACGTCTCGAGGGATAGGAAGACTTACTCCGCCGATAATGGGGCGTCCCTTCCCGGGAAGTTGCGCCGTGGCGAACGTGACGATAAAACCGGAGACAGTGATGTCGACAACGCGCACGAGTTTGTGGGCGCAACGTACGACTACTATTTCCGTACCCATGGTCGAGACAGTTACGACAATCGGGGCGGCACAATCACGTCCACTGTCCATTACCGAGCGAACTATCCAAATGCGTTTTGGAACGGATCGCAGATGGCGTACGGTGACGGGTTTGCTGTGAAAGATGTTGTGGCTCACGAAACCACGCACGCGGTAACCGAACACTCCGCTAAACTCGAGTACCGTTGGCAGTCCGGCGCACTCAACGAAAGCTTCTCCGACATCTTCGGTGCCATGGTCGATCGTGACGACTGGTTGATCGGCGAGGACTTACCCGGTGGGCCGATACGCAACATGGAAGACCCCAATCAGTTCAACCATCCGGCGCATACCGATGACTGGAGAGGCATGTGCGCGGACAACGAAGGCGTTCACATAAATAGCGGCATTCACAACAAGGCTTTCGTGAATATTGCTGACGGTATCGGCAAGCAGAAAGCCGAACTGATTTTCTATCGCTCATTGAACACGTACCTCGGGACCCAATCAAGTTTCGAGGATTCCCGCTCCGGGGCGCTTCAGGCGGCAACGGATCTGTTTGGCGAAGAAAGCCCAGAGTACAAAGGCGTCGATGAGGGTTTTGCGGCCGTCGGGATTGACGGCTCGTTTAACCCCGGTGGCGGTGGTTGTGGCGGGGGATCCAGTGCCAGTGGACTCATCTGGATGGTTTTGGCGTTCGTGATGGGAATAATTGGACTGGCGGGAACAATGCGTATGTCCACGCAGGAGTAAACTGCGTCAACGTTTCGATTTCTTTGTCCGTTCTACGAACAAACAACGCTTCTGAACCCACGGCACAGGGCGTTTCCAAAAACCCCACCGATATTGCGAAATAGCTTCGCGCCCGCAAATTACAGCTACCACCTAAAAACTCCAGAAGCGCGAGGGCGGTTTATCCGCGGATTCCTTGGCGTTTTTCCCTTTTCGTACCTGGCATGACGAGACATACCAACAAAGACGAAGGCACGACCAACAACCTCAAGGAGGTGATACCATGTTGTCGATGCAACATACGTTAACACGCGCTGTCCGACGGTGCGCAGCTCTATCGGTGCTTGTTTTCTTATCTCCGGCGGCGACACAGGCGCAGTCGGTCGAACAGGAAATTCGCGAGACACTGATTGCCATGTGGGACGCCATCGAGCAAGGAGACGTCGAACGCTACGCGTCGTACGTCCATCCCGATTTTACATCGTTTGGGGAAAACGATACCTACTTCAAAGAGGGCAAGGAATATGAGATTCGCGCATACCGAGACTACCTCCAACGGGCCGAACGTGTGCATACGGAGATGCACCAACCGCGGGTAACCGTCCGGGGCGATGTGGCATGGATAACCTATTACTGGTCGGACTCAGGCTACTCGGGCGGAAACCGTTTTACCAGTAGGGGAAAATCGACTCGAATTTTCGTGAGGGAAGACGAACGGTGGTTGTGTATCCACGGGCACTACACCGCCGTGCCGTAACCTACGCCGCGAGAACGTTTTTTGGACCCACCGATTTGCCTTTGACTCATTGCGGTCCGTCATATATATAACCTTTTGGTTATGCATAAGAGTGAGTTGGACCTCATCTTTTCAGCACTGGCCGACCCCACGCGGCGCGGCATGCTTGAGCAACTTGCGGACGGGGAGGCCAATGTTGGCACACTCGCCGCGCCCCACGACATGTCGCAGCCTGCCGTATCGAAACATCTGCGTGTCTTGGAACAGGCGGGACTGATTCGGCGTACGCGATACGGACGCGAACATCGCATCCAAGTTGATCCGCACCCAATCCAGGTGGCCAGCAAGTGGATTGACCACTACACCTGTTTCTGGAAACAACAATTCGACGCCGTCGATGCCTATCTAAAGGTTCACAAAAAACCAAAGGGAAACCGGAACCCATGAGCACGGAGACAAAGTTCAAAGATGGCAACCTGATCGTTACGCGTGTGTATGACGCGCCGCGAGACGTTGTGTTCGATGCGTGGTTCGAGACAAGCAAGGTCCAGCAATGGTGGGGCTGCGCTGAATGTACGGCGGTCCGTTCGGAGATCGAGCCCAAGGTCGGCGGTCAGTACAACCACCATATGACGATCGAGGGAGCCGGCGAAGTACCCGGCTTCGCCACACTCACGGAGTACGATCCGCCCGCACGCCTGGCCTTCACGTCCGCCACTCCGGGCGACCTCGACTCCAACATGATCGTCTC
>JAZDDD010000303.1:0-3304 GCA_036679545.1 Gemmatimonadota bacterium
TCCATTGATCTTCGCAGCGATACCGTTACCAAGCCGTCTCTTGCCATGCGCCAGGCCATCGCCGAAGCTGAGGTCGGCGATGACGTTCTGGACGGCGATCCAACTACGAAAATCTTAGAAGCACGTGTCGCCGAAATGCTCGGTCACGAATCCGCGTTATTTTTCCCTTCGGGTACGCAGGCCAATCAAGTGGCCGTCGGGTTGCATGTGCAGCCCGGTGACGAACTCATCGTCGATGATTTAGCCCATCTTCTGCATTTGGAACAAGGCGGGATATCGGCAACGTGGGGTGCGCAAGTTCGCGCGGTTCCTGGAGTGAACGGCCTTATGGATGCCGAGTCCATCGAGCCATTCGTGCGCAAATCGGCCCGCTTGCGTCCCGGCACAAGCCTGGTTTCAGTTGAGAATTCGCACAATGCGTCCGGGGGACGGGTGGTCCCGCTCGACACGACCGAATCCATCGCTGATCTGGTCCATTCATACAACGTGTCGTTTCATCTTGACGGGGCGCGTCTCTGGAATGCCGCGGTTGTCGCTGGTGTGGAGCCCATCGCGTACGGCCGACTTGCTGATACGGTCATGGTGAGTTTCTCCAAGGGTTTGGGTTGCCCCGCCGGATCTTGTCTTGTGGGGTCGGAAAAAACTCTCGAACGAGGTGCGGCGTTACGCCAACGGTTGGGCGGGGGAATGCGTCAGTCGGGTATCCTTGCCGCGGCGTGTATCTACGCGCTGGACAACAATCGCAAGCGACTCGCTGACGATCACCAAAACGCCACAACATTGGCGAGCGGACTTGGGCATGTCTCGGAAATCTCGGTGACAACACCGGAAACCAATATCGTCATGATCGATCTTCACGATGAGACCGCGCCGAATGCAGAAAGTCGATTGCGGGCCGCAGGTGTCCGGCTATCGGTTTTTGGGCCACGTCGTTTACGGGCTGTGGCACACATGGATGTGAGTGAAGACGATGTACAAAGGGCTGTGGATGTCATTGGTGCCGTCTTATCGAAACGAGCTGCGTGAAGGCGGTGATCGTTGGGGCCGGTGAGGTCGGGTATCACGTTGCCGAGCGGCTGTCTCGTGAGGGACACGATATTGTCGTGGTTGATCAGCTTACCAAACGGTTGGACTATGTTCAGGCACATCTGGACGTCAGCGTGTTTCGTGGCAATGGCGCCAGCCCGGCGGTACTCAGCAAGGTCAATGCGGCCGATGCCGATTTACTCGTTGCCGTAACAAGCATCGATGAAGTAAATCTCGTGTGTTGCATGGGTGTTGGTACACGGGCCGGTATGGTCAAAGTTGCTCGCGTTTCCAATCCGGATTTTTATGCGGGCGGTTCCGTTTTACACCCCGGTCAATACGCCGTCGATGTGATGATCAATCCCGAGCGTGAACTGGCGCTCGATACGTATCGCTTGCTTCAGTCCACAGCGGCTACTGACATTGCCGTGTTCGCAGACGGCCGGCTTCAGGTTATTAGTCTGCCTGTCGTCGAAGGCGCTCCAGTCGCCGGTAAAACGTTGGCGCAGATTGCGGCCGAACTCGGGGACGTACCGATGTTGACGGCGGCAATTGAGCGGAATGGCACTTGTCTGGTTCCGACGGGCGCATCGACGATCGAAGTGAAAGATCAGGTCTACCTTGTAGTTACCCCGGAAACGCACGGGTTGGCGCTCGAACAGTGTGGCCATCATCGATCGACACTCAAACGGGTGATGATCGCGGGTGGCTCGGTGGAAGCCTACTACCTGGCCCAACTACTCCAACAACACGAAGTACACGCCACTCTCCTCGTCGCCGACCCGGAGCGTGCGCAGGAGATGGCCGAAAAGCTGGATAAGGCGCTGGTGCTCAACGGCGATGCCACAGACGTGGAGTTGTTGGAACTCGAGGGAGTCGGCGACGTCGACGCATTCGTGGCGGTCACCGATGAAGACCAGACCAATATTCTGTCGTCCCTGGTGGCAAAGCATGCGGGAGCAAAGCAGGTCATTACACTTGTCAATAAGATTGAATATGTGCCCCTGGCGCGGAGGATCGGTTTGGACGCTGCCGTCAGTCCACGCTTGTCCGCCGCTAACGCTATCATGGGGCATGTCCATCGCGGAAGCGTGAATCGTGTATCCACGTTCAAGGACACCGGTGCCCAAGCCATTTCCTTCCGGGTGTCATCGGCTTCGCCGATTACGGGAAAACCTCTGGCAGAAACCAAATTCCCCGACGGAGCGATCGTCGCCGCCATATCGAGAAACGAGCAAATGATCATTCCCCGTGGTAAGGACATGTTGATGCCGGGAGACAGCGCGGTGGTGTTTGCGCTTCCCGAGGCCGTGGCGAATGTGGTCAAACTCTTTCCGTCATAGAAGGAACGGCGAACGTCGAACTTCGAACTTCGACTTCGAACTTCGAACTTCGAACATCGAACTGCGAACGTTCGACGTTCGACGTTCGACGTTCGACGTTCGACGTTGAATCTTGAGTGTTGAATCAGTATCTTTCTTAGCCCCAGGTCCGCAGGGCTCGTGCGCGTGAACCGCGTCAGGACTGTGAAGGTAGCAGCGCTAAGCGATGTCAGGTGTCGCTGTGGGTTACCTGGGGCATTGACTAATCCATGTCACATACCGCACTCGCTCGTAGGTACCGTCCAACTCGTTTCAGTGACCTCGTCGGCCAGGAACACGTGGCTGCCGGTCTCGCTGGAGCCGTCGCCAAAAAGCGGGTCGCACACGGGTACCTGCTAACTGGTCCTCGTGGGGTCGGTAAAACGACTGCCGCTCGAATCCTTGCCATGGCGCTCAATTGTGAGCGGCCCGATAAAAAAATGCCCGGCGAGCCGTGTGGGGAGTGCGACTCGTGTGGGCGCATTTGGGCCGGTTCGGCGAATCTGGATGTCGTTGAGATCGATGCGGCAAGTAATCGTGGTGTCGATGATGCCCGCGAACTCCGCGAGCGAGCGATGTACGCAGCCAGCGGTCCAGACCGGGTGGTCTTCGTGTTTGCCACCACGGATCCCATGAAGATCGCCAGCAGTACCACGGCTGTTTTAAGCCGGTTGCAACGCTTCGATTTTCGCAGCATCGGGCCGAAATCGATCGAGGGACGCATCCAACAAGTCGCGGACGCGGAGCAGTTGGAAATCGAGTCAGACGCAGCGATGTTGATCGCACAGGTGGCCAACGGTGGCATGCGCGATGCCCTGTCGTTGCTCGATCAGGCGCTCGCGTTTGGTGAGGGTGTCGTAACGGCCGCCCGCGTGCGTGAGGCGCTCGGGCTGATCGACGATGAAGCATATGCCGAA
>JAZDDD010000304.1:0-8860 GCA_036679545.1 Gemmatimonadota bacterium
AAGTAACCAAACTTCGCCAGTAAGTACCCAAGGTCTGCTAGACATCGTTGACGAGACGCAAGGTCTACGTACAGGTCGAACGCCTGGGCAGTGAGGCTAATAGCTTCATGGGCAGACATGTTGGTCTCGTTGGCAAGATCGTGGCGCGCGCACGCTTGCGTATACGCAAGGCCGGCGAGGGCGGCCGAACGATCCACATCCAACAATGTTGCTCGGCTTTTTGACGACGCGCCCATCATCCGCCAGGTTTTCGCTAGCCCTATACGGCTTAAGAGGCCGAGTTCGCGCTCATCACTAAGGCTCGCACGTCGGACAGCCGCTTCGTATGCTTCAACGGCGGAATTCAACCGTCCGGTTTGACGCAACGCAAACCCTCGGCGAAATTGTAAGTTGGCTTGAGCTGTGCAGGGTTCCCCTCGCAGTGCTTGTACGCCGGATTCAAGCACCGACAGCGCTTCATCGTAGCGGGATGTTGTCGCTAGCCAATTTGCGTACTCAATCACGTCCGGCGTGATCGAACGTACATCTCGCGATTGTGTGATCCGACGGAGTCGCTCCGCTATCCGGATGAGATAAAACACCTGTGGGTCCTGGGAAGCTGCGCGTCCTAACGGACTGTAAACCGCGTTGATTCTCAAGTTGAGCGCCTCCGCGTCAAACTCGGGGTGCCGCAACTCATCAATCACGTTCAACAACAAGAACGCCGCCAACGCACACGGTGCGTCTGGTTTATGATTTGTTAAACGGTCAAGAAACGGTCTGTGAAAGTGCAGCCTGCCATCGTGTGCGTACATTGTCACGTCCCCGTCACGCAGCTGTTGGTTAGGGTTGTCGTCTGTGATTTAAGATGGGTTGCTTTTACTTCCGGGTGCTCCGAAGCCTAGCCAACCCGGGTCAACGTGGAGAACCCGAGCCAGTGCTTCTACCATGTCCAATGCATCCGGTCTAGTCTGCAGTACGGAGAGGATGGTCTCCTTCGAGACTCTTGTCTCGAGTTCCTTTCCCAACCGGCTCGCAATCTCCGAAATCGGAATGGGCGCGCGACTTTCCCTCGCCGCCAGCCACGCATACGCCGTCGCCACGCGAACGTGATATGGCGCATGTATCTGGTGGAGGGTTTCGCGGAGTGCGCGGTCCGCTTCAGCTAGGAAATTCATATGCGGAACCTCAAACGGATCGCCTACCCCCTCCGGGATCTTGTACGTGTTCTGTAAGTTGACTTTTTCCGAGGGTAACGGACCGCCCTCAGCGAAAATCTCAAAGGGCCAACGTTCCCGGTCGGCCCACGACGTGAGCCGACTTCGCGCCGGTTTCTGCAAACCTGTTTCCCAGTTCGATACCTGCTGTTTGCCAACGCCCGCCCTGACGGCGAGTGCGGCCTGAGTCAGGCCCAGGGCTTTCTTCCGGAGGTTTGCTATTCGAAATGAGATATTGTCAGCTACATGAAACACGACGTCACCGGGATCCAGTAGACATGTTCGATATGAAAGGAAAACCACTCTACCAGACGATTACACCATTTGACATGCTCGCCAATTGTACTCGATTGTGCATGGGTACGCTCCAGTTATTGTATGTTTTCGACTATCGTTAACGATGATGATAGATCAATAAACTTGTTTTTTGGCAACAGTCAAGGGTCATTTAAATATATTTTCTGTTACTCTAAGATATACTTATTCGTACCGTGAGACGGCGGCGGCCCGGATGGTTGGGCGCGTTGTTGGTTGGGCTTTTGCTAGTGTCGTGGCGGAAATAAGAACCACCGGCCAGCTTTGGCTATAATGGGTCCACCTTTTCTGCTAGGGGTTTCCATGGTATCGAGTCGTCTCAAGCACGACTTCGCTAAAGTGTCCGCAGTGGTGATGGCTGCCACCCTCGCGGCAAGCGCGCAATTAGCCGCGCAGTCACGAAATTTCCAAACGGCGTGGCGGGGGGCAGCGGACGAGTGGAGAAGCCTGGTGAGCGGCCAGGGCGTGTTGGGAAGCTCGTTGGCATTCATGGCAAATGGTGAAGTCATGGCCTTCGAGACATTCGGCATGGCGGACAAGGCAACCAACCGCGCCGTGGACCACGAGACCATCTACCATTGGGCCTCCATCACCAAGACATTCACCGGCATCGCCATCATGCAACTCCGCGATCGCGGCCTGCTCACGCTGGACGACCCCATCGTCCACTACGTCCCTGAGCTGCAGGACGTGCGAAACCCGTTTGGTTCGATAGAGACCATCACGATTCGTCACCTCCTGTCCCACAGCGCCGGTTTTCGCTCACCCACCTGGCCGTGGAGTGGAGACGAGGAGTGGCACCCGCACGAACCCACCGCGTGGAACCAACTCGTGGCTATGATGCCGTATACAACGATTCACTTCCAACCCGGGGATCGATTCAGCTACTCCAACCCCGGGATCATCTTCTTGGGACGTGTCATCGAAAAGTTGAGTGGCGACGATTGGGAGGTGTATGTCGACAAGAACATCCTCACGCCATTGGGAATGCACCGCAGTTACTTCGACAACACGCCTTACCACCTCGTGCAACACCGGTCCAACAACTACGACGTGCGCGACGGTGAGGTGATTGCAAACGGACTCGACTTCGACACCGGAATCACAGTGTCCAACGGCGGTTTGAATGCACCGATTCCGGACATGTTTCAGTACGTGAGTTTCCTCGCGGGGAGTTCGGACGATGCGGTTGCCCGCAACGTGTTGTCACGGACCTCGCTGGCGGAGATGTGGAATGAGGTGGTTCCGATCGAAGGCGACATGGACGCCGGCATTGGTCTCACATACTTCATTCTTCGTGTTGCAGGACAACGGTTCATTGGTCACACCGGGGGCCAGAAGGCGTTCACGACTTTCTTCTACGTTCATCCGGAGACACGCACCGCGGCGATTGCGGCATTCAACACCCGTGGCGTAGGCGATCCCCCACGCCCCAATGCAGGCCAAATCCTGACCGACGTGCGGCAGATTCTGTTCACGAAGGTGTTTCCCGTATTCACCGGCGCCCAAACCGCCACCGGCGCTCGATAAGGAATTGGTACCGGCCCTGTCCCCCTAGCTTTGGGCGATGCGGATAATTTCGCCAAGAGCTTGGTCGATCTCTTCGCGGCTGTTGTAGTAGTGCGGCGAGATGCGCAGGGCCCACTCGATGCCCTTCTTCCCGAAGTCTAGCCTCGCAAATTCGCGAACGGACAGACACGTGTTGATGTGGCGGTCGAGGAGCTGTCGGTACACAGTCTCGGCGTCCTTCCCCGGGAGGGCGACCGTCACGATTCCGCACTTGCGGGTGCCACGGTCCAGAACGTCAAGGCCGGCCGCGGTGAGTTGGGCCCGCGTCTCGTCCGCGAGGATCGCGACTCGGCTCTCGATCTCGTCGAGGCCGACTTCCTGCGCGTACCTGGCCGCTTCACCGGTCGCCAGGAGCAAGCCATACGGCTGCTCCCAATACTCGAACCTCGTGGCGTCAGGTTTGAGCCGGTATTCGTCGTCCGCGATCCATGTGGCGGAACGGAGGTCGGGGAGCAGCGGCGCGGATTCTCCATCCAGCACCCGATCTGAAACATACAGGAAGCCAAAGCCACGCGGCCCACGGAGAAACTTGCGACTCGTGGCCGAGAGGTAATCACAGTGCAATTGGTTGACGTCGAGTTGTAGCTGGCCTACCGACTGACACGCGTCCACGATGGAGGTGACCTCGTGCTCCGCGCAGACATCACCAATTGCCGCGACGGGTTGAACGAGTCCGGAGTTGGTCGGCACGTGAGTGACCGCGACGAGTTTGGGTCGGGTTTTCTCGATGCGTCTCCGGATGTCTTGGACATCCACCTCTCCCGACGTTGTGTTCTTGGCGCGTTCGATGCGTACACCGTGACGACGCGCGAGCGACAGGAGCATGATCTGATTGGATACGTAGTCGTCGGTCGTGGTTAGGATGACATCGCCGGCTTCGAAGGACATGGCCGACAGCGCCTGGGCGTAGGAGTGTGTTGCACTTGGCGTGAACGCGATGTTCCGTGCGCGACATCCCAGTAGCTTGGCGACCGTTTCGTACGCGGTCGAGATCTGTTCGTGCCGCACCTGGGCCGCCTCGTATCCGCCGATTCGATGTTCGAGGGTCAGGTGATCGAGTGTCACCTGGAGAACGGGCGTCGGTACTAGCGCCGCTCCGGCGTTGTTCAGGTGGATGCACTCGGCCGTGCCGGGGGTCTCGGCGCGTAGCCTTTGGAGTTTCGCTTCGTTCATGAACTGCCCACGAAACGGGTTGCCGCTTCAACGAGAACCCGGGCGCAATCGATCACGCTTTGGATCTCGACCCACTCTTCGGCTTCGTGCGCTCCGGCGCCGGTGGGTCCGTAGTTCACGGTGTCCATCCCCGCCGCGCTGAAGATTGCCGCATCCATCCAATACGCAACGCCGGTTTCTCGCGCAGCGGCGCCTGTCACCTGGCGAATGGCCTCGCGAGTCGCGTTCGCCACCGCGGCGTCTGGTCGAGTCACCATCGGGTCGCGAGTGAGCAACATGCGCACGTCGGCTTCGGGGTCGCATTCATGAATGACGTCCACGATTTCGCGAAACGCCACGTCGTTGGTCTCGTTGGGAAGGGTCCTGCGCTCGATCTCCAGCCGGCATTCCGCCGCGTACGTCGATATCCCCGAGCCACCCTCCACGACGCCGCAATGCATTGACGCTGGCCCAACGAGCGGATGAGTTCGGCTGCGTAGATCGCTTTTGTCGAATTCAGACAGCGCCGTGACGATGGGGGCCATCTTTGATATGGCGCTATCGCCGAGGTCCCATCGGCTGCCGTGTGCGGCCCTTCCCGTGCATCGAACCTCTCCCCACACAAACCCCTTGTGGGCCAGGATGAGGTCGCCTTCGCTCGGCTCAGTCAGTATGCACGCGTCGCTTGGATGGTGATCTACGAAGTGTTGCGCTCCGATACTGGCGTGCTCCTCGTCCACGACCAGCGCCACAAACACTTTGCCCTTCAAGTCCCGCTTGGCGAGTTCGGCGGCGGCCGCCATCACGGCCGCTACTCCGCCTTTCATGTCATAACTACCCCGACCAAACATGCGTCCGTCCGCGACCTTCGGCTCGAACGGAGCGATTGACATGCCCGAGGTGGCGACGGTATCGATGTGGGCGCAAAGAGTTAGGGTCGGGCCTCCGTCTCGCCCGACCTGCCCGACCGCGTTGGGCCTTCCCGGTGCGACCTCCTCCAGTTGTGCCGTCACGTTGTGTTGCTCGAGCCAATCGCGGGCAAATGTGGCAATGGCTAGCTCGCCTGACTCCGGGGATGGAACGAGGATTGGGTTAACGGAGGGAATTCGGATGAGCTGATCGAGTAGCTCCACGACCCCACTGGATTCGGTCATTTGCGATTGATGGTTGGGGTGGAGGTTGAACGGGGGGCCCGCGCAGCCCGTTTTATTGGCGTGCGCCCGTGGCAGAATACGCGCTCACCATATATTGTATACAATATGCAAACTAGCAAGCTGCCCACGATCCACAAGCCGGCGCTCCGAACCGAAGTGGAGGCGCTCCTCCGCAACGAGATCACCGCCGGTCGCATTCGGCCTTCGACCCGGCTTCGCGAGGTCGATTTAGCTCGCCAGGTGGGAGTCAGTCGCACGCCGGTTCGAGAAGCGCTACTTGCCCTGGAGGCACAGGGCTTTGTTCATTCCGACGCTCGGCGGGGTTTTTACACGGGTCCCCTGACTGCTGAGGAGGCGGGAGAGATCTATCCCATACTCGCCGCGTTGGAGTGCCTCGCGTTGCGACTCGCCGGCATTCCCTCCCACGAAGAGTTAGACGAGCTCGACGCTATGAATCGGCGACTTGCCGCTTACTCTGACCGTCCCGAGCCGGGGCTGGCGCTCGACAACGAGTGGCACGAACTGCTCCTTTGCAACCTTGCCAATCGCCGTCTCGGTGCGGAAATCCGGCGGATGAAGGGCTTGGTACGTCGGTACGAGATTGCCTACATGCGCGACGGAGGCCGCGTGGCACAGTCGGTGCGGCAACACTCCGAGGTGGTGGAAGCTCTTCGGTCGGGTTTTATGGATAAGGCATCCGAGGCACTTGAGGCCAACTGGCGTGTGACCTTCGAACAGCTCGATGTCTGGCTTGGCACATAGGGCGATTCAGGAATTACTACCTGATCTGTGCTGAAGTCATCGAGGCCTCAGGTCCAATCCGACAATTGCGACGTCGATCAAATGATCTCCGCGGCCGTCCGTGGGTATAATGTGCCCATGTTTTTTCTGAAACGTTGGTTGGGTGCCGCTGCGGCGGCTTTTCTGTTGTCCGTCACAGCGGTGACGCCGGCACGAGCGCAAGACGGGCAGGGTCCGGTAATCGACACCGTCGTGGTCATCACCGAAAACGTCTATGGTCCCGAGAGCCCGGGCTTCCTCCGTTTCCTGAATAATCTCCGGGTTAAGACCAGAACCTACGTTGTGCGCCGAGAGCTGCTATTTGAATCCGGAGAGCGGTTTGACCCGATCATAGTTGCCGAGACGGAGCGAAATCTCAGAGCACTTGGCAAATTCCGACGCGTTGCGATCGATACGGTCACGCTCGAAGACAAGTTCGCCGTTGTCGTGAGAACTTTTGATGGTTGGAGCACACAACTTACGACCAACTTCAATTCGTCCGGCGGCCGGGTGACATGGGCGCTCGGGCTCACCGAAACCAACTTCCTCGGCACCGCCAATCTCGTTAGCGCCATCTATTCCAAAGGCATCGACCGCAATAGTCTCACGCTAGGAACACGGGTCAACCGTTTGTTCGGTAGCCGAGCGGTATTCAACGCCGCGTTCGTCAATTTTTCCGACGGGACACAGTTCGTATGGCAAACCGGTCTGCCGTTCCGCTCCTTCAGTGACAAATACGCGGTGGAATTTTTTGGCGAGGTCGCCGACCGGCAAATTCTTCAATACTTCGTGAACAACGTTACCGATGTCGACACGACACGTTTTCAACGACGTGCGTTGCGAAACGTGGCGGTTGCTCAATACGCACCCATCGCCAACGCGCGGGAGTATCTGAGACTCGGCGCGGCTGTACAGGTAAGAAGGGAAGACTATTTGCTCCGCGCAGATAGGGATCTGCCAATACCCGATTCCGTTACCGGCGCGATTGGCGTGTTCGGTGAGTACAGGAAAGCGAATTTCAAAGTCGGCTATTACTACAACGCATTCGGTCGTGAAGAAGACATCGACTTGAGCACGGTCGTCCAGTTGACTACCTGGGTAGCGCCAAGTGCGTTTGGATACGAACGCAACGGAATTGCACCCGGTGTTGGTTTCTTCACCGGTGCGGGTTTTCCCAGCGGCTATGTGAAGTTTCAGGCAGGTGCCAGCGGTTTGTTTACCAGTACCGGTTTGGACTCCGGTTTCGTTGCAGTTTCGATGACCGCCGCGGTAACGCCGGCCCGTAAACAGGCAACCTTTCTGAACATCCGAGGCGGTGTACGCGACAACCCTGCACCCGGCAGCGAATTCGATTTGGGTTTTGGTGCGGGACCACGAAGTTTTGGGCCGCACGCGTTTGTCGGCACACGCGCTATCTGGGGAACACTCGAACACCGCGTCGTCGCATGGGACAACCTGCTCGGATCGCTCGGCATCGGGTTCGCGGGTTTTCTCGACTACGGCGGCGCGTGGTTTCCTTCGCAAGATCCCAGATATGGTGGTACGGTGGGATTCGGCTTGCGGTTTGGTTCACGACAGTCGACTGCGGCGAATGTGGGTCGCATCGATTTTGGTTATCGGTTCGGTGATGGATGGGAAGGACGACGTTGGAAGTTTACAAGTGGGCGCGCCATCGTGTTTTAAGTCACAATGCGAGTTCCAGTATTGTCCCTCGACATGGTACCCAAAGCTTTCGTGGTTGTCCGTTTTCACGAATTGGTAACCGTTACGCGCGTAAATGCGAAGTGCCGACTGAAGTTGGGTGTCAGTCCACAGTATTATCTTGTTGTAACCAACTTGTTTTGCAAAGCGAGAACATTCGCGTACCAACCGATCGCCAATTCCTAAGCCTCGGGTATGCGGTTCGACGATGAGCAGTCTCAGCTGTGCGACGGTCTCGTCGTTCTCGATGAGGAAAACGCTACCGATATGTTCTCCGTCTTGTTCGGCAATCCAACAGCGCTCCCGTTGTGGCTTGAAATTGCGGACGAATTTCGCGACGATCTCGGCCACGAGTCCCTCAAACCGTTTGTCCCATCCAAACATTTGGTTGTAAAGGATCCCATGTCGTTGGACCACCCAGTCCATGTCCTTGGGCTGATGCGTGCGTAGGATGTAGGGACGCGTGGTTCGCCGTGGGTTCTAGGTCTATTCTTTATGATCTGCATCGAAAACGAGATGCACGGACTGCCGTACATCGACTTGCAATGTTATTGCTCACCACGAGCCCCGTGTACGAGTGTGTTAATACTGTTAAAATCAAGTTACTAGCTGGTTTTATCAAGTTTTGTTTGGAAGACGACATGACCGACTCCTATCCCCGTGCGTTTCTTTTCGATCTCGACGGCACGCTCTATACCAGTGAAGGTGTCATTGCCGGCGCGCCTGAAGTCCTCGCAACCCTGCGAAACGAGGGCGTTCCATTTCGAGTCCTCACAAACACGACCATGCGTTCGCGCTCCGAACTGCTTGATCATATTGGTTCGATGGGATTGGGTGTCATGGAGGACGAACTCTTCACGCCGAGCGTAGCCGCGGCGGCGGTGCTCGATGTGTACGAGTGTCAGTCTGTGGCGCCCTTTGTTGCCGAGGAGGCGATGCACGACCTCGGTGAGCGGGAGTTCGTCGGAGGAGTGACGGGGAATCAGTTCATGG
>JAZDDD010000305.1:0-5898 GCA_036679545.1 Gemmatimonadota bacterium
CCCACAACGCGATCGGATTCCGCGGAAATGGCGGAAAGGACGGTAGATTCGATCGCCGTCCCGGCGGACACATCAGGCCGGTAACAAGGGCGCCACCCGTCTCACCGCGTCGGCCGGTGTAATTAGTCGTTTCGGGAGCCTTGCGTGTTTCGGGCACGAGACGAGATTTCATTTTACGTGGGCGGCGTCCAACCGGCTGTCGTTCGAGTCCATTCGACCGGAGCTAACCATGCGAAAAGCGAACAGGATTTCTCGTCGAGGCTTCATGGGCGGAGCCGCCGCTTCGTTGGGTGCCCTTGGGATCAACCCCCATGCCCTGGTCGGGGGCGAGGCTCGACCCCGCGCAATTCCCGGTGGCCGGTATCTGCAACAGGAGTCTGACGAATATGACTCACTGGCCAAACTCAACTTCAATGAAAATCCGTACGGCCCGTCGGAATCTGTCATCGAAGCTATGACAATGGCCTTCAAGTATTCGATGCGGTACGGCTACCCGGATGGTGGCGTCACCAACGCCATTGCAGAACATCACGGTGTCCAACGTCAGAATATCCTGTTGGGCGCTGGTTCCGGTGAAATCCTCGAAGTGGTCGGATTGACCTTCCTCGCACATGGCAAGAAGGTCATCGGCGTCGACCCGTCGTACGGCTCGGTGTACAGTCATGCAAGCGGTATCGATGCAGACGCGATCAAGCTCCCGCTGTTGGAGGACTATCGCCAAGATATTCCCGCCATGATCGAAGCAACCAAACGACATTACCGTGAGGTTGGTTTCGTTTACCTGTGTAATCCGAATAACCCAACCGGCCGAACCGTCACCAGTGCGGAAGTGCAGCAGTTACTGGATGGCATCCCTGAGGACGTACCGGTACTCATCGATGAGGCATACCACCATTTTGTGGAGGATCCGGCATATGCCACTTCCATCCCATACGTGTTGGAAGGCCGGCCGGTCATTGTAGCTCGCACCTTTTCGAAGTTGTTCGGAATGGCTGCCATGCGACTCGGTTTTGCCATTGCCACACCGGAAGTCATCCAACGTATGCGGCCATACAGCACGGGAAGCATCAACGCCCTGGTGAAATGGGGTGCCGTTGCGGCGCTTGCCGACACAACTTCACAAGAACGGGTGCGGCGGGTAACACTCGAACTTCGCAAAAAGACCACCGCTGAGTTGGCAAGTTTGGGTTACGATGCCATTCCCTCGGAGACGAATTTCTTCATGCTCAAGACGGGCCGGCCAGTGGATCGGGTCAGAGTTGCGTTTAGGGAGAAAGGTGTGGCGGTTGGTCGTCCGTTTCCGCCCATGCTCGAACATCTGCGTGTGTCCATCGGTACGGAGGAAGAGATGGACCGTTTCATGGTGGCGTTTCAAGAGATCTTCCCACGTAGAACCACAACGGGTTCGCGCCGCGACTGACGGGTTCTTGTTAAATCGATCCGTCCTGCCATGGTCCCCAGATAGCATACGTCGCTCCGGGGCGTTGGATGTTCACAAAGAGCGTGTTGCCGTCCGGACTAAACGTGGCGCCGGTGATCTCCGATCCGTTGGCAATGTTTTCCGCGAACTCAAAAAGCTCGCCGTCCCGCGTGAGCACACGAATGAACTGGCGAAAATCACCGTCCTCACAAATCAGTACTGCGTTCTGCGGACTCACACAGATGTTGTCAGGGCGATCGAGGTACTCCTGACTTAGCGACTCGTACAATAGCGTTAGCTCGCCACCGTCGCCCGCCGGTAAAAAGGACCAGATTTGTCCGCGGCCCGCGTCGCCACCGTCGGTGCAACTGAAAAAGATCTTTCCATCGCCATACCAACAGCCCTCGACGCGGGTGAGTTTCGTGCCGCCCGCGACTCGGCCTTGTTGGTACACGGCGTCCGGTTGCTCTTCCGCATTCGGGGGGTCAGGGTCCGCAATATCGATCCAGGTGACGGGAAGTGATTCGCCGACGGTTTGACCGGTTGACGCGTCGTATTCAGGTTGGTCCCATATGCCCAACATCTGCAAGCGGCCACCTGCGGATAGGTCTCCCTGTTGTCCCTCTCGATACGGATTACTTGGCAGGAAGCGATAAAACCCAGCGTGGGGCTGGTAGTCTTCCGTCTCGTACACGATGCCCGTTGCCGGATCGACGGCGGCTGCCTCATGTACGAATCGGCCCATGGCTTTCAACGGGACGGCCACGACGGGTTCTTCAGCCGAGACGGGTACCTCGAAAACGTATCCATGGGGTTGCTGAGCACCGGCCGCCAAACCTGCTGTGATCTCTTCACACGAGAGCCACGAACCCCACGGTGTGGGTCCCCCCGCACAGTTGACCGCCGTGCCGCTCAGGCTCACGAAATCCCGAATCACTTCTCGAGACCGTGGATCGATCTCCATCGACGTCGTTCCCCCACCTACCAGCGAATCATATGCGTTTTCCAGGAGTGGCACGTCCGCAGGACGGCGGCCTATTTCATGGTTCCGAATCAAACGGATGTTTCCGTTTGGAAGCGGAAACGCCGCCGACCCGTCATGACTCGGCGGGGTGGAGAGTCCGTCGGACATCAGCGACCCCACCTCCCCGATTTTCTTATACTGAAAACCCGGAGGCAGTCGCCAATCGTCGCCGGCCGGTTGGAGTATTCCATAACCCTCGGTTCGAGGCGCATGGGTTTGCTGAGGTGTCACATCACCGGCCACTGGTGTCGCACACTGCAGCGCGGTGAATGCCGCAGCGGCAGAACCGGCCATTTCTGATGATTGCTTTAAGAATTTTCGTCGATCGATGTTGGCCATACCTTCGTATCGTTTTAGATGAGTCGCGGTCGAAAAGCAACGTCGAGATGCGTCGTAGTTACGTTCCTCAGATCCGAACGATATTTTACACTACATCGTTGGAGATGCGTGAGACCAACCTTTCATTCCCGGAGGATAGATGTCGTCATCGGAGTCCCGGCCGCCGTTACCACCGTTCGACCGCGAGGCGGCCACCACAAAAGTCCGTATGGCCGAAGATGGCTGGAACTCGCGCAATCCGGAGAGAGTGTCGTTGGCCTACACCAAGGATAGCGTTTGGCGGAATCGCAGTGAGTTCATCCGTGGGCGCGATGAGATTGTCGAATTTCTCACTCGGAAGTGGAACAAAGAATTGGACTACCGGCTCGTTAAGGAAATTTGGGCGCATGCCGAAAACCGCATCGCCGTTCGATTCGCGTACGAATGGCGGGATGATTCCGGTCAATGGTTTCGAGCCTATGGAAACGAAAATTGGGAATTTGCCGACAACGGTTTGATGCATCGGCGGATTGCAAGCATTAACGATATGCCAATCCAAGAGAGCGAACGCAAATATCATTGGCCTTTTGGAAGGCGACCTTGGGTCTGTGATCGATATCGTAACCAACGGTGGAAAATAAGGGTGATGGCATAGATCATTGCGTGTTACAGTCGCCCCTAGAGGTGTGCGGTGCATATGGAGGAGTCGTCCAATCACGTTGGAGTTCTCGTCGTCCACGGCCTCGGCGCGCAGGATGCCGGTGAGACTGTTGGCAAGCTCCTCGGTGGGCTGAAACGCGTAGAGCCTAACCTCGTCGTCGAAGACGCGGCTGCAGGCAAGCCGGTTACTGTAGGTGGCCAGAACCTGCGGTTCTATGAAGTGTATTGGGCGGACTTGTTGCGAGGTGACAAGACGTTCGGTTCTTTTCAGATGACCGAACTACAGGGTCTCTCCTGGTTTCCTTGGTTCAATTTTCTCCGCGGAAGCTACACGACCGGTGACTACTCAGTCTTTAGGGTCCTCTGGTGGAGCGTCCTGCTGCCATTGGTGAGTTTTCTCATATTTTTGGGTTACCATGGCGCGAGCTTCATAGCGCAGGTGGTTGGCGGTCGCAATCGTAAGCGGAACAATGGCGAGATTGCAAACGCGTCCTCTGTTGGTGCCGTCCTACGAAAGATTGTCGGGCGAACAAACAGGTACACTCTGGTAGACAAGACGCTAGACGAATTTGCGGGTGACGTCTTCAATTATGTGAATTCCGCCGCTGATGCGTTTCACCGACAGGGCAAAGAACCACCCGTGCCGGAGCACATGCTCGGGGTCCACGCGCAGATCATCCAGCGTTTTTACGACCAACTATTGCAGGCACACAGCGACGGTTGTGAGTCAATACAAGTCGTGTCGCACAGCCTGGGCACCGTTGTTACCTATCACGCATTGACCGGTTTCGGATTCGACGAGAATCGAGCTGACCGCAATGTCGTTCGCGTCGCAGCAGCAAAAGTTCAACACCTCTACACGATTGGTTGCCCGTTAGAAAAGATACGCTTCTTTTGGCCACGGTTGATCTCCGGTCAATCGATGGTCGGCGAAACACGCATATCTTGGGACAATTTCGTGTCTTGGTTTGATCCGGTAGCCGGCGTCGTCCGCCGCTTTCGGGAGTGGGGACACGTAGACAATCATCGTCTGTTAGGTGGTGGATTTGTACGCGGGCATGTAGTCTACGAGCGGAGTCCGGTGTTTCTCCGCGTGTTCACAAGGGGACTGTGCGGACGCGCTCTTTTGGTGCAACGGACGGTTGGTGAGCGCCTCAAAAATTTTCTTGTCTTGGTTGGCGAAACGCTTCTTGCGCCGGTCGGGATCATTCTTGTACTGGCTCTCGGCGTGGTCGTATTGGGCATCACCATCACGATGACGCCGTTCTTACTGTCATTTCTCTTTCGCCCGTTTGTCAGCGCAGAAACGCTCGGTCCTCTCCAGGACAAGGCCTCGCTGGTGATCGCCATCATGATGGTGTCCGTGTTGCTTTTTTCTCCGAGTGTTCGCGCAAGTAGAGTGCATCGCCGTCATTGGGTGAAAACAAAGTTCGTACCACGCTCTGAACCGCGTGAGTGATGAATGTTCCGAGGGTATCGGTCCACACTGTCCGATCGTTGTGATGTATCTCGTGTCATCACGTTAGATCACAATTCGACACGAAAGCCGAATGCAACGCCTGTCGGAAGACGGTGCGACTGAGCCCGTCGAGCAGCAAAAGGCTTTGCCGGGCGGTACCGAAACCATCCTGCTCGTGGAAGACCAGGACTCCTTGCGCCGCACCGGGAGTCGCATTCTCAGCAAGCAGGGGTACACGGTGATGACGGCCGCAAACGGCGTGGAAGGCCTCGCGCAATGCCAGGAACACAAGAGTGAAATCGACCTCGTGATCACGGATGTGGTCATACCAAAGATGACCGGCCACGATTTGTACAAAGCAGTTCAGGATTCCGGCACCGAACCAACCTTCCTTTTCATGAGTGGTTATAGCTCGGCGGACTTGCGACAGGGCGCCCTGCTCGACCGGGTCTGCCACTGTTGCAAAAGCCATGGACGGTTGAGGAGTTTGTGAAGATGGTCCGTGAGGCGCTCGATCAGTCGCCGGTGGTTGTTGGGAGTGTATGGTAACGTTCCCGGCGATTGACAGGTCTAGGTACCTAATGCTGGATTCTGCGTGCGTGGTGGCGTGTGGGTGCGGGTTACGGACATGCGCCCGGCTGGATTCGAACCAGCGGCCTACGGATTAGAAGTCCGTTGCTCTATCCAGCTGAGCTACGGGCGCCAAGTTCACAATGTCATCAGGTTGATGCGTGGATACAACTACCACTCTTCGGCAATCGCCTTGATCAAATCCGCCAACACCACCAAATCCGCTAAATCGATCACCTCTACGGGCGAGTGCGAGTATCGCAGCGGCCATCCAATCGGTACGTCTACAACACCAAATGCCTGAAACGCGCTTCCATCGTTGCCACCATTCGTTGTGCCCACTTGCAACGGTAACCCGCGCCTGCGAGCCAATCTCACAAGTGTATCGAGTACCGCGGGTGGTGTCACTGAAGAGTTATCAACGCCGCGGGCGACCGGTCCCTGCCC
>JAZDDD010000306.1:0-9850 GCA_036679545.1 Gemmatimonadota bacterium
GGGCCAGTGGTACGTCCGGGTGATCGGTCAAGTGATCCAGGGTAGTCGGATCAACACCAGACAACAAGCCCATGGCGAGTGCTCGACCGAGCAAGACGCCCACACCGGCCTCGTGCGCTTGGTTCAACAACGGCAGGTCCGTCTGGCAAATCAAAGAGTAGTCGTCGTGAACCAAAATCACATCAAACCGTCCGCTTTCGATAGCCCGTTGGTGAAAACCTGTTCCACGGACACCGAGCCCTATTGCTCGCACGATCCCCTCGTCTCTCATACGCTCGAGTTCAACCAGGGCCCCGTCAGGAGCGAGCACGACATCCATGTCGATATGGTCGAGAGCGTGCACCTGCACCAGATCCACGGAGTCGAGGCCAAGGATCTGCAGACTGTTGTTCACCGACCATCGCGTGGTCTCAGCAGAATAATCCTCGTAACGATCTGGATGGGTTCCCGTCTTTGTACAGATATGGATGTTGGCCGGAAGGCCACCCAGTTCTTTGAGCACTCGTCCAAATCGCAATTCGCTTTGTCCATAGAACGGCGAATTGTCGAAGTAGGTGATACCGAGATCGAGAGCGCGACGAATGGTGGCGACCGCGGTCTCCTCGTCCACTGGACGATATAGGCCGCCAAGACCAGTTCCACCGAGGGACAATTCCGAGATTTCGATGTTCGCTCGACCAAGACGTCTTCGTGGGAGAGAGTTCGCGGTCGATGGGGGCGTGATTGAAACGCGGTCGTGGTGATCGCTCATTGTTATCGTGTTCCTCGAAAAAACGTTGTACATACGAGTGCCGAGGTTCTGAACCATCGTAATCCGCGATGTGGTTGTTGGTAACCCTCGTGCAGGATCACGATCCCACTCCAGGATTGTATAGGCTGCGCTAAGCGCATCCCATCCTGCCACCCGGTCCAAAACCTGTGACTAGCACGGTATGATATGCTCGACTGAGGAATGACATCTACCGCCCCGTGGCAAGAAACGCATCCGCCGGGTACCGTCCACTCGCGTTCCACAAAACCCAGTCCGTCAAGCCTGCATCGTACACCGCATCAATCTGAGCCCGGATCTCAACCGCGGTATAACGCGGCGGTCGTATGCTAAACGACTGTAGAAACGGTCGGATCTTCGCCGGGTTGTCTAGATTGGCGGATTTGAGCAAACCGTCCTCCAATGCACGACTCACCACGCCGTAGGGTTCGTAGTTCGGCCGCTCATAGCCGTACGCGCCGCGCCCGTAGTGGCTTGGATATACCATCGGCAGTACGACATCGGCTTCACGGGCTAAGTCCTCCCATACCTGACCAATCCCCATGTCACCGGTTGCACTCGTCGTCAGGCCAAAGATGTCTACGGTAAATGGAACACCGGTTGCTCGAATACGCTCGCCGAGTAGGGCGAGGTTGCGGCGGACGCCGCTGCGACGCGTCTCGTCTTCGAGTCGCGCGGGAAAATGCGCGGTTGCCATAAAGCGTCCCGACTCATCGGGAAACCGAACGTAATCAAATTGAACTTCCGCAAATCCCATCAACACGGCTTCTTCAGCGATGGCCGCGGCATAGAGCCACACCGAGTCTCGATATGCATCCACCCATGCGGTACCGAAGCGGTCTTTCCACACGCCACCATCCGTATGCTCGATAGCCCAACCGGGCTTCCCCTCGGCAAGAAGTGGGTCTTTAGCAACGACGATTCGTGCGACAGGGTGAATGCCCTTCTCGTGCAACACGGAGAGTCGTTGCCGTACGTTGCGTGTACGCAATTCTCCGTTTGCACCGACGGCAATTGCGGTGGGTACACCAGATCGATATGTGAGGTGACCGGTTGCGTCCTTGACGTCAATGACAAACGCATTGATCTCGGTCGTGTCGGCGAGATTGATCAAATCGTAAAATCGCGAACCCCCAAACACCCATGCGTTCAGGTAGATGCCACGTACGATCGGTGGCGCTTCGCCAATCGGTGGTGGAGGAAGATCAATCGGCTCGATTTTGGGTGCGCCGATTGCGCGCAGGTAGTCCGGGCGCTCGTGGTCGTGATCCAGAGCGTCAAGGAGACGTTGACCGCCGGCACCGGATTCGACCTGAATGAGAGATCCGCGTGCAGCTCCTGACAACGTCACCACCGCAAGGACTGTGACGGTCGTTAGTACAAGAGCTACCAGCGGTGCTTTCATGTGCCGGGTCGCGTCTTCAGTGCATTGAAGAAAAGCGGATACGTGGCGATGGACTGTGCTCGGTACTGCGGACGAATGCCGAACAATACGACCCGCCCCTGACCGACGTTCGCCTCAACTATCGCGGCCTTACCGGCGATCCGTTCCTCGCCCAACACCCAACCGGAGAGCAACACATCATCCGGGTTATTCGGATATCGTGCGACCGCGGTCAATCCTGACCCGGGTTCGAGATCCCAGGCGGGGCTTCGTTGAAACCAACCTGCAGTCCCGTTCGGAACGTTGTCCGTAAGCGAATTGCCTTTATCCAACTCCAAACGGAAGAGTGTCCCGGGCGCGAAGAACTCTCCTACATCCAACCCATCCACCGCGTTGCGCACCGGAAGGTCAAATGACTCAATCGCAAATTGGCTCGCACTGTTGAACGTCACGAGTGTGCCGCCCTGGTTCACAAAATCGACCAACGCCTGTCGCCCTTGCTCCCCCATGCCGCCGGCATAGGGTGCCGGGTAGTTGGATCCCAGTCCTCCAATGATCTGTCCCGGTGATTGATCCGGGATAATGATCGCGTCGAATCGTTGATGCAGGTTGCCGCCGCGAAGCACGGAATCGACGAGTGATATATAAGGAATACGCCATTTGTCGAGGATCCAACGTGTCCAACCCTCATCCATGGACACATTGTAGTTCTTGTAGAGCGCTATGCGCGGCGTCACACGACCCGGATTCTCCACACTCAGACCGTCGTACCAATAGTTGGGCGTGGTGCGCCCTATCGGTTCGGAAAGCGCGACATCAAATTCGTCCTCGACCATGGCAACATCGACACCCATCAACAAGGGCAGTGTGTGAGCCGTCACGTCATACGGGGGTCGCGGTGGCCCACCGGGATAGAGTCGTAAATCCGGATATTCCTGCCGCTCGAGTAACGCTTTTGCGAAGGATGCATAAGGCTGCCGATTGACGATGACGTATGTTCCTGCCGGATACGTTTCACCCTCCGCTTGAAATGATGTTTCGGCTCGACGCACTTCTACCAAACCGCGATGGAGGATTTCTAGCATGGCGTTCAGGCCAATGTCATTCTCTTGATCCTCAGCGATGACAATAGCGTACGGCCACTCGTCCCACCCTTCGGTGGCGCGTTCGTTGACGGTTAAGAAGTTGCGAACCCAGATTTGCCGATTGAGTGCGGCGTGTTTCAAGAGAGCCATTGCACCGCTGCTCTGATAGTCCACAATATTCGACAAACGCCATGTGCCGCCTTCCCACGGCGCTGAGAAGTTCCAACTCGATTCCTGTGCGTGAAATCCTCGACCCTGTCGCAAATCTTCGAACGGCATCTCAATTGGCGAGGCGAGTCTTGCACTTGCCGTTTCCGATAGGACACGCACACCGCCGTGATGATGCATGTACGCTCTGGCAGGTGTCCATGCATCGTACGTCGCGGTGACGACGATGCCCTTCTTACCTTGGCCGAGTAGTTCCCATGCCATGTAAGTACCGAGCGTGTTGTAACCGTTGACCAGAAGCGGATCGACATTCGGCTCGATGGGGTCGATGAACGGCGGAAGGAAAAAACGACTACCGTTTGCACCCTGTTGGTGTATGTCGTGTGTGATGTGCGGACGCCACCCATTGTGCAGACTGTCGATGGTCATTTGCGTCTCGACCTGCGTGAACGCATACCAGTCACGATTGTTATCGTGCCCAACATAGGGATGGTACAGTTCGGGTGGTCCAGAACCCTCAGCGCTAGTCCCCAACGTACGATTGTACCAGTTGCTGACGATGGTGATGCCGTCGGGATTCAACGACGGCACGAGCAACACTACGGTATTATCCAGTATGCCCATTGTCTCCGGCGTATTTTCCGTGGCCAGGCGATGAGCTATGATTGTTGGCGAGAGGTGGCCGCCAACTTCCGTCGAGTGAATGCTGGACGTGATAAGAACGATCGTCTTTCCTTCTGCGAGAATGCGATCGCGCTCAGCATCAGACGTCAGCGTGCGAGGATCCGCCAACTTGAGATTCATCTGCCGGATTTCCTCTAGCCTCGACATATTTTCCGGACTTGTTATGACAAGGGCCACGAACGGCGCGCCATTTGTCGTGTTGCCGAGGTTTCGGAATTGCACTCGGTCACTCGCGTTGGCGAGTTGTTGGTAGTAGTCGACGAGTACCGGCCACTCCACCAGTTTGCGATCGTCTCCCGGGGTAAAGCCGAGCACCGATGCGGGCGTGGGTATTTGCGCGTTGGCGGGTTGCACCGCGAGCATGACGGTCAAAAACAAGACCTGAGGGCCGACCAGCGATCCATGTTTCATGTTGTTATCTCCCGAGCAGATCCGAATGACAAAACCGGAGCGTCCGATTCTTGGACGACTTTGGAAAATTTACCTAACGGTTTGGGTTCCAACTACCGTGCAATCCGCCGTAACTCCACTCGGCGGTTCCGTGCGCGGCCGGCGGCGGTCAGATTCGTGGCCATGGGCTGATCGGGGCCAAAACCTCTGGCCTCCATCCGTTCAATCGGAACGCCCCGTTGTGCAAGGTAGCCACGGACTGCCTGGGCGCGTGCCAGGGAGAGCCTTTGATTGGTTGCCAGTCGCCCGGAATTGTCGGTGTGACCCGTGATTTCGATCCGTATCTCCGGATAAGCAAGCAGCGAGGCAGACACGTCGTTCAGGATGACGGAAGATCCAGGTGTCAGCCTCGAACTTCCCGAGGCGAAACTAACGCCAGTGAGAACAAGCGGTTGAACCGCACCCTGTTCCACAACGAATAAGATCGGACAACCACCGGCATCGACACGCCGATTCGGCGCAGTGCCCGGGCATCTGTCCAAAGTGTCAGTTACACCGTCGCTGTCGGCATCAGCGGCCGGTTGGCATCCGGTTGCGTCCACCGGCGCTCCGGAAGGAGTGTCCGGGCATCGGTCAGTTTGATTGAGTACGCCGTCACCGTCTCGATCCGGCGGGCAGCCGGTGTTGTCCACGGCGGTGCCAAACGGGGTGGATGGACACTGATCGATCCCATCAAAGACTCCATCGCGATCCTCGTCCGTCGTGCAACCGAATTCATCGGCGGTCGCGCCCTGTGGAGTATCGGGGCAGAGGTCCAAACCGTCGAAGATCGTATCGGAATCGCTGTCAGACGGGCAGCCGTTTTGATCGACTTCTGCGAGTGTTGGAGTGTCGGGACAAAGGTCGATCCCGTTGTAAACTGCGTCGCTATCATCGTCGGCCGGGCACCCCGATCCGTCAACTCGCGCGCCAAGTGGTGTCCGTGGGCAGGAGTCGAGTCCGTCGTAGATCGTATCGTCATCAGTGTCGAACGGGCACCCGGTTGGATCGACGGCGGCGCCGACGGGAGTTGCTGCACATTGGTCGCCACGATCGTTTATGCCGTCCCGGTCACTATCCCCCGGTGCGGTTCCACCGAATACGATGATCGATAAGCCTGCAGATGCGCTGAAATTGACTACCTCGTCCCCTGCCGCCTTGCGGGGAGAACTCGGAAAATACGCTGCGCGCCCTTCGAGCCGCAGGAAGGCTCGACTTCCCAGTGGCACACGGTCGCCGAATGCGACGTGCACGCCGTTGTCATTGAAGACCTCGGTCGAGCGGTAGAACAGTTGTTCGTATCCGGCTCCCAAATAGATGCGGTTGCTTCCGATGAAGTTACGATGTGCGTAAAGTGTCCCACCGAGCCGAGTGATTGTAATTGGATCGATCGTCGTGGGCGTCTGTTCCGTTTCCGTGTAATCCCCCGACGCTTCGATGGAAAATGTTTTTGTTAAGAAATAGGCGAGTCGTCCGCCAACCCCGATCTTGTCAGCATAACCCAGACTGCTCGGGTCGTATTTCGTGTAGACGCCATAGGCACCAAGTTCCCAACCGGTTACATATCGTTGCGCCTGTGCCGCCGAAGTCCCACCAAACATTGCAGCGACACACGCCAACCATAGCGTCTTGTTTATTCTGTGGAGTTTAGCTCTCACCGTTCTCGATCGCGTTGTCGTGAGCTGTGAGTTTTCCGTTTGTCGTTTGGATTCGACTGAAACGTTGCGCGTGTTTTGCAAATTGCCTCGTGAGTTGTGATAGGTCATGTGCGCCACGTACGACCTCGTCCAGCGATTCGATTTGTTTCTTCACCAATTTCGACGTCGCTTCGGCCGCGTCCGCCGACGCATTGGCCGCGTTCGTCGCATCGTTGAGTATCGAACGGGTGCTATCGGCGAGTTCGTGGTTGACCGCTGGGCCTCCAACCATCGATTCAACCAACTGACGCGTCTCATTTGCGTGTTGCATTACGATGGCGGATTGACTGGACCAGTGTGTCGATGACGAAGATAGACGATCCAGTTCTTGGCGAAGCTCGGTAAGTAATCTGGCGGACGCGTCGATCATTCTGCGTGTTCGCCCGGCGCTTCGTACAATGTTCCGCGCAGCTACGGCGCTTTCGTCTGCCAATTTCCGAACCTCTTCAGCGACGACTTGAAATCCTCTACCGTGGACACCGGCTCGCGACGCTTCAATCGTGGCATTGAGCGCAAGGAGGTTCGTTTGATTGGCGATATTGGCGATTGAGTCACAAAACTCTTCGACCTCTTGCGCGGTTTCTTTGAGCAGCTGCAGTTCTCCTACGCCTCCGTCAACGATTTGACCTAATAGCTTCAGCCGTTCGTGTACCTCGTCGGCTGAACCGCGCATGTCTCCGGCTCCGTTCGATATTGCCTCTGAGGCCGCCAGGGTTGCTGAAGCAGACGCGAACGTCTTGTCGAACCTTTCCACCAATTGAGTGAGGACATTGCCGGCATCCTGTAGTCGCGTTGCGGCATGCACGGCGTTTCGTCGTGCACGTGTGGAGACGCTATCGGCCTGGTGAGCCGCGGTCCGTGTTTGAGAACCGGCGTTTTGAAGACGACGAGCTGAATCTTCGGTGTCCTCGGTGGACTTATCCACCGAGCGAACGACATGCCGAAGTGCCATAACCAAGCCGAGCGTGGCAGCCACGTGTCCCATAAGATCGACGTCAGATTGATCGTAGGCCGCCGCGTTCGAGTTTCGTATGTTGAGGAGCCCGACTAACGCATCGCCGTGGTGCAGCGGAAGCGCCAATTCAGATTGGGCGCCTTGCTCGATGCCGATTGTTGTTGACGCGCCGTCTGCCGAGACGTGACCGGCTCCGCCGCGCGCTGCCTCGCTGACAGGTCCAGCGCCCAGATCGAATCGGGTGCCGGGTCGGATTTGTGTGTCGGCAAGGATTTCAAAATCCCCAGAAGCGGTATCGAACTGGGCGATGCCCATGCCGTTGAATTCGATGGCTTCGCCCGCGAGCGAGCATATGACGGGGAAAAAATCTTCTACCGCACCTCCCCGAATTGTTTCGATGGCCATCTGTCGAACCACGGCCTGCCGGTGTGAATCGATCGCGCGGCCTATCAGTCGATGAGCACCCCAGGCACCAAGCAGGAGGGCGGTTCCCCAGAATACGGTCGCGTCGGGATTTAGCGTCCCATGCCCCAGTCGTAACAGGCCGATGCCCAACCCCATGGCGACGGCTGCAATTGAGGATTCCCACTGAATTGCCTTGCCCATGGCACGTATCGCGTCAGCAAACGAACCGCTGTTTTCCAGGTGTCTGAATCCGTGGATAGCCAGCGGAAGCCCAATGATCGCCAACCCGAGCGGTCCTAGGTTTTGCTGGTTGAGGGCGGCGGCGCCAGTGGATCCAGCTAATAAGGAATAGAGGATACCGATGAGTGCAGTACCACCTACCACACTGGCTGAATGGCCAGTCAGAACAGATATTCGGGGCCGCTTGAGCCGGATGTCCCCGACCAAGGTCCCCAATCCAATCGTCAACACCGCGAAGGCCCAACCCCCCTGCGACGCAATTGCCAAAAATGCCAGGCCAGCGACGAACGAGGCCGCACCGCCGCCGGGCAGGCGGAATCTGAGCTTTCTGGCGACAGCGGCCGCAGCCACCAGCAGCGTAAACTTAAGAACGTACGCGCTGTCCGGGGTGCCGGCGCTTGTAAACTGATTGAGAATGGCGGCCGCGAAGATGACAAGAGCGCCAACCTGAAGGCCACCCCGGAACCAACCGGCCCTCAGTGTCGTGCTTTCTGTGGCCAAATGTGGATCCTCGGATGAAAGCGGCAAGTTGGGAAGTATGAGGGCAACGCGCAAGTTGGACGACGCAGACTCAACGCCCAACGCCCAACGCCCAACTTCCAACGCTCAGCATCAACGTTCGATTGTTCAACGTTCAACTTCCACTCGCCGCGGGGTTTCGGCGCCGGATACGATTGTGGCGGCGGCGGTCGCAATGGCTTGGATGGTGTTTGTCATGTGATCCAGATCGAGAGTCTCGACTTCATCTGTCACCGTGTGGTAATCGCGGTCTACGTCGATGGGTGTCGTGCTGATGGAGTGGGCGGGGACGCCGAGCCGGGCGAGGGTCGCGTTGTCTGAGCGGAAGAAGAGGTTCTGACTGGGATATGGATCGGCATAAAACTCGTATGCCGTGCCCTCAACGGCGCGTTGGAGGATTTGCCCGAAATCTGAGCGGTCGAAACCGGTTATCCAGGCGGTGTTGGGGCCCTCACGGGCCGGCTTGCCGATCATCTCGATGTTGAACATCGCTACGATCGCGGCCGGGTCCAGTTGTTGTGAGAAATGACGTGATCCTAAGCCGCCCATTTCCTCGGCCGTGAAGGCGACGAAAAGCAGGGTTCGCTCTGGGGTGCCGAGTTTCTTGAAATACCTGGCCAGGGAAATGACCGCGGTGGTGCCGGAGGCGTTGTCGTTGGCTCCGTTACCGATGGAGTCACCGGCTACCGCGCGGTTGGGTTGGTAGCCTATGTGATCGTAATGAGCCGAAAAGAGTACGAACTCATCGGCTCGTCGGCCGGGAAGCATCCCAGCCACGTTTGCCAATCTCCCGGGCCGGTTCTCGGCGCCGAAGGTCTGGAGGTATCCCTCCAATCCCGTCAATGGCTGCAGCCCAATCGCCTCGAACTCGGCGCTTATGAAATCGGCGGCCCTGTCGATTGCCGGCGTGAAGGCACGACGACCTTCCATGCGGTCGGCTGCCAAGATCTCGATGATACGCGTAACATCCGCCCGATCGATGGTGATTTCTTGGGCAGGGATGGGGATAGCCTGGGTGGCTACAAAGCCGAGGGCCATGGTTGTGACGAAGTTCATCGTTTGGGTTCCTTCCATTCCCTTTATATTCATACCGTCCTCTGAATGATCCTGTTCGTTAAACCGAGTCCTCACTATGAAAATCCAGATACAGTACTGCGTGGTCTGAAACTACCGCCCCCGCGCCGACAGGTTGTCGGCGGAGTTAGTAGACGCCTTTTCCGACGTCGATATCCAGCTTATCGAAGGATCGGGAGGAGTGTTCGAGGTGACGGTGGATGATGTACTTGTCTTTTCGAAAAAGGATCTCCGCCGTCATGCGGAGCCGGGCGAAGTCGTTGGCCTGATAAGAACCGACGCCAAGGCCACGTGAGAGTAGCTATTTCAACAGGCGGTGGCGACGCGCCGGGTCTGAACGCGGTGATACGCGCTGCCGTGTTGAGTGGTGTCAATCGTGGTTGGGAAATGATGGGAATCCAGAAGGGCTTTGGCGGACTTCTGGGGCAGGGAGAGCTGGTC
>JAZDDD010000307.1:0-4978 GCA_036679545.1 Gemmatimonadota bacterium
GCACGGTGTGCCGTCGGAAGGGAATTCAGGTTGGAACGATTGACGCGCTTTTGGCGCAGCTCTGTCTAGCGCATGACCTGATCATGCTTACAACGGACTCGGACTTCTCCCGAATGGCTTCCGTGAATGCGTTCACCGTTTGGAACACCACGCGTTAATGAGTATGGGCTCGAAGTACGAGCACGGGGACACACACGGTTGTCGGGCTTCCAGTCACACGCTCCCTTCTCACCGCGAAGGATGGCCGCGTCAGGCATGTTCGCCTCGCAAACGTTTGAGCTCCTCCAACATCTCGATGTCCGCAGCGTCCTGTAACCGCCCAGTTCGCTTTGACACGATGAGATGATCGATTGAAGCCGTTGGGATCTCGACACCCTCCAACGTGAAGGTGGCGGCCTGGGTTATCGCTTCCCGGTACCGGACACTCCAGGCCACCGTCAGTATGTCAACTCGGGGCGTGTCACCGATGATCGTCACCGGTTTCTCGACTACCTCTTTGGCAAGGCACTTCTTCGCCAAGCCAAATCCCAACGTTCCGAGGGCCGTTAGCACTCGTTCCACGTTGAGGACGGTGGTTTCAATGAGGATATCGACATCTCGCGTGGCTCGTGAATATCCCCAGAGCTGCATGGCCGAGGCCCCAACCAACACGTAGTTAGCCTTGTGGTCGTTGAGTGCGGCGCAGACTTCAGCGAGCCGCGTCGCGCGCACAGGCGTCACAGCCCAAGATCCTCTCGCCGCTTCCAGTCGAGGTAGTCTTCAAAGGTCTCGAACATGATGAGCTGATCCCGTCGACGCCCGCGTCGAACAAGCTCAGCTACCAGCGCGGCTCGCTCGGCTTCCCGTACCCGTTCCTCAATGGTAAGCCCGACGTCTGCCAAGAGCTGCTGTTTACGTGACCATCCGATGCCGCGAGCCTCGTACCGATGAGCCTGCTGTTCACCGACCGCAGAGGACGCTTCATCAGATGACGCCAGGAACTTCCGCAACGCTTCTACGACGACCCAGCTCCGAGAACGATCCAATTCGTCAGCCCGCCGATCCGCCTCATCGACGACGTCATCCGGGATCGTTATGGTTATTCTCTTCACGAAGTATGATATCCTCTTATATAGTCATACTATCGACCAGACCTGAGGACGTCAATAACTTCTCGTCACTATCAGCACCTTTCGATGCCCTTCACCGTTCCGATGGCGGCCTCTCGCCGGTTTGTCTATCAGCTTGCACATTGGTGGGTGCGAACCCTGCCCTGCATCGGGAGACCACCATGACCTACACTCGTCGTGAATTCCTAGAATCGGCATCCGGAGCCGCTGCACTCGGCGCCGTATCCTGCGCTGCAGATGCCCCTGTGGCCCGCACTCGGGTCGGAGACGATCCCCTTGGCGTACGCCACGACTTCCCGGTTGTTGGGCAAATGGCCTACTTGGACTCGGCCTACATCACGCCGTCCCCCCAACAGGCCGTCACCGCCGCGCAGGCGTTCCTGGAAGCCAAGGCCCAAAACCCGGTGAGTCTGGGCGGGATGTTGGAGGCCGCAACCGATGTGCGCCGTTCGTTCGCCCGCCTCGTAGGAGCGTCCGAAGCGGAGATTGGCTTGCTGTTCGCGACAAGCGAGGGCGAGAACATCGTCGCTGCGGCGCTCGATCTGGGTCCGGGTGACAACATTGTCATCGACGACCTGCATTACGAAACGACCTTTGTGCTGTACCGACACCTGGCCGAAAAACAAGGAATAGAGCTGCGCATCGTGCGTAGCGACGGGGGCGAGGCACCCCCGGAGGCATTCGCCGAGTTGGTGGACGAGCGCACCCGGCTGATCTCGGTTGCCTGGGTGTCGCACCAGAACGGTTATCGTCACGATCTGACCGCGTTGGCACGCCTTGCTCACGACAATGGCGCCTACCTCTACGCCGATGCCATTCAGGGCATAGGCATGTTGGACCTGGACGTAAGGTCTACGGACATCGATTTCTTCACAGCCGGTACTTATAAATGGCTCCTTGGGGGTTATGGGGTTGCACCGTTCTACGTCAAGGCATCGCTGCTGGACACAGTCCGGTTGGACCGCATGGGATCGCTTCACATCGCCGAAGAGTTGGATGACTTCCGGTTTGAGTTGTACACGGACGCTCGCAAATACGGTTATGCCACGTTGGGATTCAGTGCCGTCTACCAATTACGGGCGGCACTCGAATACCTGGAGCGTGTCGGTGTGGCGAACATCGAGCGTCACACGGTGGCTCTAGCGCGGCAATTGCGCTCGGGTCTCGTAGACCAGGGTTATCCGGTTTGGACGCCCGAAGGTAACGGCTCCGCCATCGTCACGTTCGACCACGGCCGCGATATCGAGCGGGTCCGTGCGTCGTTGGAAAGCGCTGATGTGAAAGTCAGCTTCAAGCGGGACGGCGCGCAGATCCGGGCCGGCATTGCACTCTTTAACAACGATGCCGATATCAAGCGGTTGTTGGAGATCACCGGAAACCTGACGTAATGCCGGCCCCACGAATTAACGGCACACTTAGATTTAGACTTCCCAGCGACGGAGGGTCGCAAATGTTCCGGTACCGAACGTGTTTGCTCGTACTTGCTGTGATCGTGGCCGCGCGGCCTCTGCCTGGTCAGGAGAGTGATCCGATTTTTGAACATCTCACCGGAGAATGGATTGGTGAAGGCACGCTAATGGGACGGACAGCCCAATTCACGATGATATGGAAACATCAAAGGGGCTTTGCCATTCTCGAGTTCACAAATGCGTTCGTCAATACGGACCAACAAGCCACGCCTGTTTTGAATGCGATTGCCGTGTATCGGACGTCGCCGGCAAACCCGGAGGCGGTGTGGCTCGATTCCCGAAATCAGCGCGTCGAGATACGGTGGGAAACGTCGGACTCCACCCTTGTTTCGCACTGGACTGCGGCCACCGAAGCTGGCCGCACAACCTACCATGTGGTATCGACGGATCAGGTCGAAGTTGTGGATGAAGTTGTCAGCAACGATACCTGGCGTATCTTTGGCACCGCCGAATACCGCCGAGTACACGAGCCAAGCTAGCACAACGCGAACGGGAAACGTCTGAACGAAGAGAGGGTTGACAATCAGCGATTATGTTGTATATACAACTTCAAAAGAGACCGACAACATGAAAACCAAGAACACCAAGCCCATAGAACGCGCCGCCCGTCTGATCACAGGGGAATGCCTCGCCGTACGGGTTCGCATGCTCAACCGCACCATCACCACCATCTATGACGACGCGCTGCGCCCACTCGGCCTGACCGCCGGGCAACTGAATGTCCTGGTCGTCATCACCACACGCGATGCCATTTCTCCCAGCGAGATCGCCCGCCGGCTCAACATGGAGAAGTCCACGGTTAGCCGAAACATCGAACGGATGCGCAAGAATGGCTGGTTGACCGTGACGGCTGCCGATGCTGGTCACAAACAACAGCTGACACTGACCCGGTCTGGTAGAACCCTGCTCGTGCAGTCCGTTCCCGTGTGGGAGGAAGCACAAACCAAGGCGCGGGCCACGTTGGGGCAACGCGGAGCGGAGGCGATCCACCGCGCGGCCGCAACCGTGTGGAGCCGTACCGGGTAAGGGTATTTTTTTGCCCAGTGAGTTGTATATACAATATCAATAAAGGGCCGCCGCACCAAGGAAGAGGCCGAGCACCCCATTTTTCACGAGCAAACAGGAGGAACGAATCATGAAAAAGAACAACAACACTTTGATTCTGGTGACGGGCGCCGCCGGGAAAACCGGAGCCGCAGCGGTCGAACAGATGCTCGATCACGGGTTTCCTGTCCGGGCTCTCGTCCGTCGGTTGGATGACCGCTCGGCGCGACTCGAAGCGTTAGGCGCCGAGGTGATGTTAGGCGACTTGCTGGATCCGCAGTCAATGCGTGCAGCAATGCGAAGCGTCAAACGCGTTTATTTCGTCTACCCGCCACAAGGCGAACTACTGGTGGAAGCCACAACCATCGTCGCGGTGGCCGCCCGGGATGCGGGCGTCGAAACACTGGTCAACATGTCACAGATTTCTGCCCGAGAAGGTGCCGAGAGCCCGCTATCGCGCCAGCACTGGTTGTCGGAAAACATCCTCGACTGGGCCGACATCGGGGCGGTGCATCTACGACCGACCTACTTCGCGGAAAACCTCGTGATGTTCGGCGCGGCGACGATCGCATCGGACGGCAAGCTCTACCTGCCGTACGGCGACGAAAAGCACGCCCCGGTGGCGGCCGCCGACATCGCCCGTGTGGTGTCGGGCATCTTGACTAACCCGACGCCCCACCTTGGTGAGCGCTACGTGGTGACCGGTCCTCGCAACCTCTCGCTGACCGAGATGGCCGACGTGCTGTCGCGGGAACTTGGCAAACGCGTCGAGTACGTGGACCTGCCCGTGGAAGCCTGGGGCAACGTGCTGGCCGGAGTGGATGGTGTGACCGATTCGCTCGTGACGCACCTCAAGGCGGTGGCGGTCGATCACCAGAACGGGATCTTCCGCGGCGAAACCGATGTGGTCGAGCGGATCGGCGGAAAACCGCCGCAAGCATTGGATGCGTTCATCCGCAACCACCGGGCGGCCTTCGGTGTGGTCGAAGCGGTGGCGTCATGAACAGGACACCCGACGCGGTGGGTTCCTTGACGATAGCCGAGGAAGACGTGGGCGTGTTGCCGAGCGTGTTGCTCCACGCCCCACCGCGCTGATCACCGGCGCGGCGCGCGGCTTCGGTCTGGCCTTGGCGCAAGAGTTCGCTCGTGGTGGCCATGACCTGGTGTTGGTGTCCCATCGCGTCGAGACGCTCGAGCAGGCTGCCCGTAAGCTGCGGGAAGAAACCGACGCCACGATCACCACACACGCAGTCGATCTTTCGCCAGGCGAAGACCCCTTCGACCTATTTCGTAAGGTCGAGAACGTCGGCACAACGATCGACGTGCCGGTCAACAGCGCGGGCACCATCGATGCCG
>JAZDDD010000308.1:0-2117 GCA_036679545.1 Gemmatimonadota bacterium
GGTGGCCCGATCTGGGAAAGCCAGTTTGCCCACCAAAGAAATCGTAACCCGGGACAAGGACACATGGCTCACCGCGAGATAAAAAACCTCGACTACGCAATCGTCGGTGGAGGGATAGCCGGTATCTACAGCGGGTGGCGTCTGTTGAACGACACTCCTGGGGAAAAACCCACCGTCGGTCTGTTCGAGTCGAGCGGCCGTTTGGGCGGACGACTCTTGTCAGTGATCCCTCCCCTGATATCCGACGCTCGTGTTGAACTCGGGGGTATGCGATACATTGAAGATGCTCAACCCTGGGTGACGCGTCTCGTTGAACACTTGAAACTAGAAACCGAAAACCTCCCCGCCGATCAACCTCAGAACATCGCCTATGTCCGCAACAAGGTGCTGCGAATGTTCGAACTTACGGACGCATCCAAGGTGCCATACGACCTTAACGCGGACGAGAGTGACCCTGACGACTTGGCGAGCTTAACGGCCCTTGCCGCCGCACGCGCGTTGAAGGCAACCATATTCGATCTACTCGGGATTGAGATCCGCACAAGCAAAGATCTCGGCAAGTTGACACCGGACGATTGGGAAAAAGTCGCGAAAGAAGGCACCTACGAGGGCCGCCCACTTTACGAATTACCGTTGCGCTATCTCATGATGCGATCCATCGGCCACGAACCGTTGCGCTATCTCATGATGCGATCCATCGGCCACGAGGCATTCAACATGGCCAAGGACATCAGCGGTTACGACAGTATTCTTTACACGTGGAACGGGGCGGACGGATTTTCATGGAACCTAGGAGATTACGGCCCTGGGAAAAAATACCTCCATATAAAGGATGGATACGAGCAGTTGCCCCTCACACTTGCGGACCAGTTTGCCGCGGCGGACGGGTCCATCCATCTCGGTCACAAACTGGTAAGTTTTGACGCAAAGGAGAAGAGCGGCCCTGTCACGCTGACGTTCGACCACGACGGAACCACACGGACCGTGACGGCCAAAAACCTAATCCTTGCAATGCCACGACGGTCGTTGGAGTTGCTAAACCAAACCGGTCCCGTCCTTGATCCGAAAAACGAACGAGTACACGAACTCATTCGGTCGGTCACACCAATACCGCTGTTCAAGCTGGCGATCTGTTACGAAAATCCGTGGTGGGAGAAACTACCACCGGTCGATACCGGACAAGGCCGTATGGAGAGAATAACGAGTGGCAAATCAGTTACGGATCTGCCGGTTCGGCAATGCTACTATTGGAAGGTCGATGAAAAAACAAACCATGCCGTCATTCTGATCTATGATGACGGGCTCGACCTGGAGTACTGGGCTGGGTTGCGAGATGCGACGGCCACGACCTACCCCAACGACCCGAAACTCCTCCCCGACAAATTCAACCTGCCGGACTGGAAGAAGTTCCCCGCACCGGAACGGATGGTAAATGAAGTCCATCGGCAGCTGGTAGCACTCCACGGCAATCCGGTAGATGTGCCGAAACCATACACGGCGGCGTATCGCGATTGGGGCGAAGACCCATACGGCGGTGGCGCGAATTTCTGGCCCGTGGGCGTACAGAGTTACAAGGTTAGCAAAGAGATCATTCAACCAAAGCCACCGTATCCCATTTACATATGTGGCGAGGCTTATTCACATGCCCAAGGATGGGTCGAGGGCAGTCTCCAAACCGCCGAGGAGATGCTACAAGATCACCTTTGCCTACCCGTACCCGACTGGAAAGCGGGCGTGGTTCACGGAATCAACCACGTCAACATAGTATTCAAAGATCTGGAGGCGGCACAACGGTTCTTCGTCGAAAACTTCGGTTTTACTGCGGCGGAGCCCATGCTGATGAACGGCGCATGGATAGACAAACTCACCGGTTACAAAAACGCTGCGGCCACCTACATACGTCTCAGTCCAAAAAGCGGGGGCGAACACGCCACCACCATCGCGCTGCTCGGATATATCGAACCGGTGCCGCCGCCGCCGGACAAAACTATCAAGGAACTGAACGCGATTGGCTATCGGCACATTGGATTTACCGTAGACAACATTGACGCGATGTACGATCGGTTGAAAGACGATTGGGAGTTCTTTAGCGACCCCGCATACTCGCGTTCAATGGA
>JAZDDD010000309.1:0-2173 GCA_036679545.1 Gemmatimonadota bacterium
GCCTGGCCACCTATCAGCATGAAGGGGAGTTCTCGACTTTTCATCGCCTCAGAGATACGTGCGATAAGAGCCGCGAAGTCAGGGGGTCGGTGGGAGACCATTCACTGCCCGTGCGACCGCGAGGTCGGGCTTGAGGTCCCGCCGCCAATCTTCACCGAAGTCGGGATTCAATTGCCTCGCTTCCACCCAGAGCGATTCGAAGATGGCGAGGGCGTCGTGATACGAGAGTGTCCGCAGGGTCTGCCGTTTGTACTCCCGCTCGAACTCCGCTAGCCGTTCGGGCTGTTGGATCATGTCCGCAATATACGCCGCCACGACAGGCATGCCCACTGGGCAGTCCATCCAGCGCTGCCAACCGCGGCTGACGCAAATGGGGGTTGCCTCAATCGAATGCCAAATGAAAACACCGTCCCTGGAACCTTCCTATCGACCGAGGTATAATAGAACTACTACATACAAGTACTACATAACCATGACCAAACGATCCCGCGGACTCGGGTACTCAACCGTCGCCATTCTGAGCGCCATCGACCAGGGCCATCGGTATGGCCTAGACGTCATGAACGCCACCGACCTTCCCAGCGGCACAGTCTACCCGGCGCTCGGCCGGCTTGAGCAACGCGGGTTGGTATGGGCCCGATGGGAATCGGACGAGGTGGCCCGACGAGAGGCCCGGCCTCGACGCCGTTATTACCAGGTTACGAAAGAGGGAATACTCGCCATGGCTGAGGCTGCCGAGCGGTTCGCCTCGCTCGGCGCCGCGGTGAACCCGGCCGTCGCCAGGAACGGATGACACCACACTATCGCTGGCCCACCTCGCCGCTGTTGTTCGCATGCCGCGGGGCGGCGCGAATCGTGGCCTTCCAGGTCCCACGCTCCAAACGCGCGCAGGTCGTCGAGGAATGGGAGGCCGAGTTGTGGATGCTCGTGTCTTCGTACCGCGAACGCGGAATGTCTGTACCGGCGCGCAAAGCCCTCGGTTTTTTTCGGGGGTTCGTGTCCTACGCGTTCTGGTCCGCGCGACAACCGTCAGTTAAACCCACACCAGGGCAACCACAACACATGAACACGTTATTTCAAGATATTCAATACGCCCTTCGCACGTTCACGCGGCACCCGACCTTTGCCGCCGCCGTGGTTCTCACCCTCGCCCTCGGTATCGGCGCCAGCTCGACGGTGTTTAGCGTCGTCAACGGTGTGTTGTTGCGGCCGTTACCCTATGAGGATCCTGACGGCCTGGTTGTGGTCGGTGCACAATTCGAGGGATTCGGCGGAGCGTCCGATTTCAATCCCGTACCACCGCCTGTGTTCGAGCAATGGAGTGCCAATACGAGCGTCCTGCAGTCGATGGCGGCCGTTAACTGGTGGACACTGGATCTCGCAGGGGAGGGCCAACCCGAACGACTGAACGCCGCCGGCGTGTCCGCCGAATTCTTTCCGCTTTTGGGCGTGATCCCTGCCCTCGGCCGGGGGTTCGCTGCGGAAGAGGATCAGCCTAACACCCCACGCGTTGCGGTGCTGAGTCACGCGCTGTGGCAACGACGCTGGGGTGGGTCGCCCGATATTTTGGGCCGGGCCGTGTCGCTGAGTGGTGAACCGTTCACCATCATCGGCGTGCTACCACGCGACTTTCGTTACCCCGAGGCTCTCACCAGCACCAACATCGATCTATGGTATCCGTACGGTCAAAACATCCCCACACATGATATGGTCAACGTGCTCGGCCGTTTGGCCGACGGTGTCTCTATCGAGGAAGCGCAACAGGCAATGAGCGCAATGGGTGGTGAAGCCATGGGTGGTAGGGTGACCCCCGTGTTGGCGCCGCTCGTGAGTCGTACGGTGGGGGATATTGCACCGACACTACGTTTGCTGTTCGGCGCCGTGGGATTCCTGTTACTGATTGCCTGCGCCAACGTGACCAATCTGTTGCTGGCGCGATCGACAAGCCGGCAGCGTGAGATGGCGCTTCGCACCGCCCTCGGTGCCGGTCGCAGCCGCATCACCCGGCAACTGTTGACCGAAAGCGTCATGCTCTCCCTGGCCGGAGGTGTGGCCGGTGTATTGTTTACACTTGCTAGTGTGCGAGCGCTGGTCGCGTTCACACCGGGTGATATTCCAAGACTGGCCGAGGTGACACTCGACTTCCCCGTGCTGCTTTTTGTATTTGCAGTTT
>JAZDDD010000031.1:0-7038 GCA_036679545.1 Gemmatimonadota bacterium
GGTACGTTCCGATGAGGAGCAATCGTTGCGTCGGGATATGTTGCGCCAAGTGTTCGAGGAGCAACAGAGAGGGTTCGTCACCCCAATGCAAGTCGTCTAACAAAATCACCAAAGGAGATATCGCCGCTCCACGACCCACGAACTCGCGGTAAGCGTTAAACAGGTACCGGCGTTGTTGCTCCGGCGGCAGCTCTATTGCCGGCGGGATGTCCGGAAAGTTGCGCCGTAACTCCGGCATTATTCGGGCAACCTCTGGCCCGGCGTTTCCGAGCGCCGAACGAAACACATCTTCCGGAACAGCTCTCAACGCATATTCGAGAGTTTCGATGTACGGCGTATACGGAGCAGTACCTTCCGCCTCGTAGCAGTGTCCGATGAAGCACAACAGCCCGCGACGTTGTGCTTCGAGCAGGATCTCCTCCGCTAGGCGTGTCTTCCCAACACCCGGTTCTCCCCCGATGAGGACAAGGCTTCCTTGCCCGTTTTCAGCGCGATCCAATCGTTCTAATAACTCGGCACGCTCCGCGTCACGACCCACATACGGCGTTCGATCGGCCGGCGCGATGGCCAGCGTTTCTTTCACCTCAACGGGTGCAGTGGGGCCACCGCTCATCGCGGTCACAAACGCTGCGGGGGTATCGAACCGATCGGCCGGCGTCATGTTGAGCGCTTTCATGATAGCCGAGTCGAGCGCGTCCGAAACTGGTTGCCGCAAACGTTTTGGCGACGGTACCGGGTCGGTGAAGCGTTTCGCGATGATCGCTTGTGCCGTTGGTCCGGTGTACGGCGGTTCACCCACCAGCATCTCGTAAAGCATGCACGCCAATGCGTAAGTGTCCGTTCGGCCATCGACTGCGGATTCACCGGCAGACTGTTCGGGACTCATGTACGCCGGTGTCCCGATCGCCAAACCGGTCTGCGTGAGTTGCGCCGCACCGGCTGCATCGACGGCGCGTGCAATCCCGAAATCGGCTACGACCGGAAGTCCGTCGGACAACAACACGTTTTCAGGCTTGATATCGCGGTGTATGATGTTTTCGCGGTGGGCATAATCGAGCGCGCTCGCTACCGCTTTTGCGATCGAAACGCTTTCCTCTATAGAGAGCTGTGTCTCGCGCTTGAGCTTGTCCCGCAATGTCTCGCCTTGCACGAACGGCATGACGTAGTAGAGAAACGAATCGGCCTCTCCGGAGTCGAAGAGTGGGAGGATGTGGGGGTGCTGCAGATTTGCGGTAACTTTGATTTCCTGGAGAAACCGCTCGGCGCCGAGCACTGCCGCTAGCTCCGGTCGCAACACTTTGATGGCCACCTGCCGGTCGTGCTTGGCATCGTGTGCGAGATATACAGTGGCCATGCCACCTTGACCGAGTTCACGATCGATTCGGTACCGATCGGCCAAAACTTCCCGGAGGGCATGGGCCTGATTACCCACAGGGTGTACAATCGAGTTCAACCATGGTGTCAAATTGACGAGAATTCGCCGGTAGCGCGAGTCACTTGCCTTTTAGGCGCGTTTTTCCTGCTTCACGGTACGTCACGAAGGTTACACGGCCTACCGGTTCAGTGACAATTATTCCTCATCGAGATGGCGTTACAGCCAAACTGAATGAGGTATACCGAACTGATGCGGCCTCGGGCCGGTTAGACGCTGCTCTCGAACGCCTTCAGCCGAGAGTTTTTCACCGAAGGACTGGTAGGTGCGGCGGGGCGAGGTGTGGTGGGCAAACCTACCGACCCCAAAAAGAGTCGCAGCCAGGTTACGACAGACGCGTCGTCATCGTTCAAAGCGACGCATTCACAAAGAGCGCTATACAAACGGTGATCGCAGTGGCGATCACGTCTAACACGAGATTGGCCGACGCACCGGGTAACGTGCTATTGACGCGCAAACAAAACGGCCTGAACAAACCATCCGTGGCTGACGTTTCTCAGATTGTCACACTGAATAAAGACCACCTGACTCGCCGAGTCCGAGCCCTTCCCAACCAACCACTCAAGCCATCGAGCAAGGGCTTCCTCGGCCTGTGATTCCCTCGCATCAAAACCCATCGTGATCTCTTGGGGGGCCGCTCTTGGGAGATGGGAAAACAACGTACGACCAGATCCCGATCGACTCAGGTTCGTTGGGTGTGATCCTTACATGACCTCATGATAAGGGAGGGTGGTTCAACAGCTCCGGATTGTCCGTGGCGGGTCCCTGGGATACGCTCAAACAAAGCGGTGTGCCCCTCACTGACAAACAGCAACACCCTCCGCAGTCAACCGGTCAGAAGGAATCTCCCGAACCCCAGCATAGTTGCGACCGTTCCGAGCCAAAACAGGAACATCCACTTGATCAACTCGGCCTTGAGCTCGCTCATCTTGACCTCGAGGCCGCCCAATTGGGCCATGAACTCTCCCCGCAGCGAGGCAATCTCCGTCATCAACTTGGATTCGAGTTCGGCAATACGTTGCTCGAGCTTGGCCTCGAACCGTAACCAATTTTGCTCGTTCAGTTCTCGTAGTTCTGCGCGAAACGTTGCATCCATGTCGTTCAGCAGGCCCACCAGCTCGTCGACTACCTTGTCGCCGAACTTGTTATAGAATTCGCGGGACAGCTTTGCGGTCACTGGCATGTCCCAACCTTAGTATACGGGCTGATGGGGCACATAATCAAATTCTATCGACGGGGGCGCGGAAAAGTTCGCGGAGTCCGTCGCCCAGTCATGATGGGCAACCGGCTGGATTGTCAGGCCATGCATTGGACATGCCAATGGAAGCGGGATTATCGGGCCACTAGAGTATCCAACGGGTTGCTTGCACTTCGTGGGAGCCGTTCCCGACGTGCGAGTAAGCCCGTATCGTAGCCCTGGAGTAGGGATCACGACGCGGCTCTCCGCGGAGTCTGCGAATCATTATCGCATCGAGCGATGACTCAGGTGAGGCTGATTCTTTCCTTTATTACGTGATGCCGTTCATCGACGGTGAATCGCGCGAAACCGGTTGGATCGGGAAAGGCAGCTTCCAGTGGAGCAGTGGTCGAGATTGCCAGGTCTGTTGCGAGTGCGTTGGACCACGCCCATCGCAACGGGGTCATCCATCGCGACATCAAACCCGAAAGTATCATGCTGCACGAAGGGCAAGCGCTCGTCGCCGATTTTGGTATCGCGCTGGCGATTAGTGCGGCGGCCGGAAGTCGCTTGACCGAGACGGGCCTCTCAATCGGCACACCGCATTACATGAGCCCAGAACAGGCCCCCGCGGATCGCGACTCGATGCGCGCAGCGACGTGTATTCGCTGGTTGTGTTGCTTTACGAAATGCTCGTGGGGCAACCTCGTTCGTCGCGGCTTCGGCCCAGGCGGTCGTTGTAAAAACATTGACTGAGGAACCTGCTCCGGTCACCGCCGAGCGTAGGTCGGTCGCACCGCACATAGATGCGTTTGAAAACGTTCGAGGCCGTTTCTCGGACGAGATGCGTTAATTCGAAACAAGCGCGCCACCGGACGTTTTGAACGATCTGGCTGATCTCGAATCGCTTAGCGAAGCTTAGTCATGGGCTGGGTACGAGATCTTGACCGAGCCGTATACCCAAACTAGAACCGACCCTCGAGCTGTTACCGGCCGGAAACGTCGAGTGCTCGTCGCAGACCAACCAAGTCAGCTTCCCGGATTCAACATCGTGACCCGATCCGCTACGGATTCCACACGGTGTCGCGAATAGAACAGTGGAAAGAAGCGATCGGTGGCCCATAACTCGAAGAGATCCCGGTAATGTGGATCATCGGGATCCCCGCCCTGCCCCGGTGTGTTCGTTGCAACTCCCAATCGCCCGTATCGACAATTATCCGGAACGAAGGACCGGACGTCTGGTTGTTCCCGCGACCCGTGTTGTTCACCGTATAACTATTGCCGCCACGTGGATGGGGCCCTACATCCAACTTACGTCGTACTTCATCATTCACGGCGGCACTCAATGGATGACGTATCAGGACATGTTTGTATTCGCTTTGGCCTAGTTGCCAGTCATCCATATTCGATCCTAACTGACTTCTGAGATCGCTCACTGCATCGGTGAGCGCACGTGCCAAAAACTCGTCGCGACCGGCGATGGGATCGTCGCCAAACTGGCCAGGCGGCGCGTTCAACCAATCCACAATCTTTGTCATCGAGACACTTCTGATCACATCGTGAGCGTTCGAAGGCACGAACAACTCATGCATGCCCCGCTGTATGCGTCTCTCCATGGCCACGTAAATTCCAGCCGCCACGGAATGTGGTTCTAGATTGTAGTCCCAATGCAAAAGTCGCTGCCGAGCGTTGGCGTCATTCGCGTCGCTCGTTTCGACATGCGCAAGCATTGGCACGATGGATCTGGCCGGTATCGACAGATAGTCCGCAGCCAAGTCCATCATGTCTCGAATCGATCGACGGCGACCCGACCCAAGTACTTCAGTAATTCGGGACCAGCGAAATGGGTCGGACCAGGACCAACCGACGGCGTTACGATGCGGATAGTCGAGTGGAATCAGATTGTTGTTGGCCGTAACAAAAAAACCGCGGTTCGGATTCACGATGTTCGGCTTTTGGTTGATCGGCAAGTAACCGTCCCACTCGTACCTACCGTCCCCGGGAACTGGGACTAAACCGCTCCAGTGTCGCCGAATGGGCGCAATCCCAACTGCTTGCCATCCGATGTTTCCGTCCCGGTCAGCCCACACCATGTTTTCACCCGGAATGTGACTGTAATCACTGGCGACCCGAAACTCCTCCCATGTCTTTGCCTGATCCATTCGAAGCGACGCGAGATACGGGGACCCGCCGACTTCCATCCACGCCGCACGAACAGCATACGCAGTGCGGTGCGCCACGTTCTCGTAGACAACGGGGCCATGCCTCGTATACTTGTGATCGACGATACTGTCCGGACCACCGCGAATCGCAATGGTATCGCGTATGATAGACATCGTTTCCCAGCGATCGCGATAGCGATACTGGTTTGGATTGTTCGGATTGGTTTCGTAAACGTAAAGATCTTCACCGTCTGTAGAAAAAACCGTCAGTCCCCACGCACCGTGACCATTGTGCCCGATCGACACACCGGGAATCTCCGGTTCGCCACCACCGATCACATCCCAACCGGGGCCAATGAGATGAACCATATAGCGAAGCGACGGAGCTGATTGTGCACGATGCGGGTCGTTTGCCATCATCGGATAGCCACTCTGGCTCAGCGACCCGTCCACGACCCAGTTGTTACTCCCAATAGATTCCACATCCGCCGGAGATACACCGTCCTGAAAGGTTGGATACGACAACGCCAACCGTTCGTACGACGCCGGATCATTTTGATGACTCACAACGATGTCGTCGGGACGAAACCTGATCGGCCGACGAAACGCGTTGTAGATACCCAAGATGTCATCGGACAACAACGAACCGTCGATAGAGGCATCTAAGGACAAGTCGGGTTCGCCTGGTTGAAAGTTGGACAACTGTTTCACCAAATCGTCGCCCACACTCACCACCGCTCGTCCAAGGTTCAGCTCTTGACCAATATTGCCGAGCAGTCCTTGATGTCGCGAAATAACCACGTAAGGCGTCCAACGTCCCGGTGTGATGCCGAGCAGCTCGAACTCCATTGGTAACAGAGTGGGATCGCGTTCCGTCCGCTCGATATACGCATTGATACCGGCCACAAACGCGCGAATGATGACCTCGCCACGTGCGTGGTAGTGATTCATCTCTTGGAAAATGTCGCCGCGAAACCGAAACAACCTAGTACCGATGTCTCGTCTCAATTCCCGCGGTCCAAGGATCTCGGCGACGGTACCCGTCGCCTGCCGGCGCCAAATCTCCAACTGAAAAAGCCGGTCGCGCGCCGCGCTAAAACCTTGCGCGAAAAAAAGATCGGTCTCCGTCTCGGCATATATGTGAGAAACACCCCATCGATCCGTGATGATCTCAACAGGGAGTTCAAGCCCCGACACAGTCAATCGATCCCGAGTCTGAGCATCGGACAGAGTGGGTAGGAGCAGCACGGCCATGAGGGTCGCCAGAATGTTCCGTTCCATGGTTCGCATTCCTGTGAGCGGTGCGTTGTTTTGAAGTCGAGTCAATATGGAACGCTTCGAACAGCTTCGCGAGACACCGCAACCTCAGCACCGCCATACCGCCTTACCGCCATACCGTCCTCCGCCCACCGCCCGCCGCCTTGCCCGAACAACCATCATCGATTATACATGCTCATAACATATATGCGGTGAACATGTATGATGTCAAAACCAAATGGATCACCAAACCCACTCAGCGCCGTGGAGTTCCAGGTACTCCTTGTACTGGCTGACGGACCGTCCTATGGCTATGCGATCATGAAGGCTGTAGAGGATCAGTCCGACGGTCGTATGCGTCCGGAAATCGGATCTCTTTATCGTGTGCTGTCACGGTTGATGGCACGTGGACTCGTAGACGAGAGGTCTGTACCGAAAAGTGCTCCGAACACCAATCGAGGACTCCCGCGCACCCGCCGGATCGCGTGTTGCCAAAGAAGAGGCCACGCACCTCGCTGGACTCGTTTCATTGGCCAAAAGCCGCGATCTCTTGCCTGGCGGTTAAATGACTCGAGACGATCGGGGCATCGCACGGTACCATCGAGTCGGCCGTTTTCTCATGCGACTGCTGCCAAACCGTTTCCGTGCCACATTCGGCGTTGCGATGGAAGAAACGTTCGTCACGGGTCTGTATGACCACCAAGACATGCAGCGGTTCTGGTTCGCGCTCACCAACTATCAAAATATCGTTACCACCGCGATTCGGGAGTGGGTGGCGCCAACGACAACGCCGAGTATGCGAATGTACACAAGCCCGACCCACACACGACGAGGAGCAACGACTGTGCAGTCCATTTTTCAAGACCTTCGATTCGCTATTCGCTCGTTACGAAAACAACCTGGCTTTGCCATCGTCGTTATCACTACGTTGGCACTCGGGATCGGTGCAAACACGACCATCTTCAGCGTGATCGACGCGGTCCTCCTCGACCCGCTCCCGTACTCGAACC
>JAZDDD010000310.1:0-3690 GCA_036679545.1 Gemmatimonadota bacterium
CCACCGTGAGCGTTCAAGCCGCACTGGGTGCGTTGGCGGTCGGAACGTACGCAGCCACCGTGCCAATTTCCTCCGCGGTGCCCGGTGTTGCCACGCAGAACATCAACGTGTCCTTCACCGTTCATCCCGCCACCGCTGCGGCATTGGCCATGGTCACGCAACCAAGTGCCAGCGCAAATAACGACGCCGACTTAGCAACGCAGCCCTCCGTGCGTCTCGAGAACGTGGTCGGTGTGCCGGTCGCGCAGGCGGGTGTGACCGTCAGTGCAAGTATCGCAACACAGCCAGGCGCCGGTGCCACACTGCGCAACGCCACCGCGGTGACTGACGGATCAGGTGTTGCAACATTCAGCGGGTTGGCCATAACGGGCCAGGTGGGTGTATACACGTTGGATTTTGACGCGGTCGGGCTTACATCGGCTACTGCGAACGCCATAACGGTCAATCCAGGTACAGCTTCTGGCGTGACATCGACCATTACGGCAAATCCGTCCTCGATTGTTGCGGACGCCGTCACAACCTCGGTCGTCACGGTGCGGCTGTTTGACGTAAGTTCGAACCCACTATCCGCAGGTGGCAGCACGGTTGCGCTTTTGTCCACGGCCGGTTCGCTGACCGCTGCGACGGACAACGCTGATGGGACATACACTGCAACGCTGACGTCGCCAACCGTTTCGGGAGCGGCCACCATCACGGGATCGGTGGATGCGAACAACATAATCGACAACGCCACGGTAACCCTGACGGCGGGCCCGGCGTCGGGTACCACATCGACTATTGTAGCTACCCCGACCACCATTACGGCCAACGGTGTCTCCAGCTCGAGCGTGACCGTCCAGCTGTTTGATGTGAACGGGAATACAATAACGACCGGTGGCGATGCGGTGATCCTAGCCACAAGTGCCGGGACGTTAGGTATTGTGAGCGATCTTGGGTCCGGGCAGTATCAGGCGACATTGACATCATCCACGTCGGTGGCGACGGCCACTGTTACCGGTACGGTGAACGCTTTGGCCATTGTGGACAACGCGACCGTAAACTTCGTTGCTGATACCCCTGCTGTTATTGAAGCGGTTAGCACGGTTTCGCTTTCCGGGACGGTCGCCGCGGTTGTAACACCCACCCCAACGGTTCGCGTGCTCGATGGGTCCGGCAACCCGGTTCAAGGCGTCAACGTGACGTTCAGTGCAGCTGCCGGAAGTGTTTCGCAGTCATCGGTGACTACGAACCCAAGCGGGCAAGCGGCAACAACGTGGACTTTGGGGACGGTAGCGGGAACGCAAACATTGACTGCAGTCGTGGCGGGCCTCACCGGTAGTCCGGTCACCTTCACCGCGACGGCTGTGGCGGGAATCGCTTCACAAGTTGCCATTACACTGCAGCCGACTTCTGCTCAGGCCGGTGTAGCGTTTTCGCCGGCGTTTGTTGTACAGATAAGGGACCAATTTGGTAACAACGTAGCGGAAGCGCGTTCCGTGACGGCGTCCATTGCAACCGGAAACCCGGCATTGCTCGGTACGCTCACCCGCTCGACCAGCGTGGGAACGGGCGCTGCCACGTTCACAGGTTTGTCGATTGGTGGTGTGACGGGGACACGTACGCTTCGTTTTGCTTCGGGTACGTTAACAGCGGCTTTGAGCACCTCGGTGTCGATCACGGCTGGGCTGGCGTCACAACTGAATGTCGTGACACAACCAAGCAATGTTACGTCCAATACGAGTTTCCTAACCTCGGCGCGGTTGCGTGACGTGTACGGGAACAACGTTTTGTCGAGCGGTGTCAGCGTCACGGTGTCAAAGTTCTCGGGGACCGGGACATTGACTGGGGTGACGACACGGGCAACGTCATTTGGTGTGGCGACCTTCTCCGGCTTGCGTATCATCGGACAGACGACGGGGTTTGGCAGTCATCGACTTAGTTTCGCGAGCACCGGACTTACAAGTACGGCGACAAACACGTTCACTGTTGCGGTTTCATTGTCGCACAATGTACAGCCGATCTTCTCAGCGAGTTGCGCGACATCAGGGTGTCATAACGGCACGTTTTCGCCCAACCTCCTGACGGGTAATACGCACGGTCAGACGGTCGGTGTTGCGTCGACGTGTACGTCCGGCACACGTATTGTGGCGGGAAGCTCTGCAACAAGTGTTTTGATGCTTCGAATGGATGGCGGTTCGTGTGGCACTATGCCTGCGACCGGCGCTATTTCCGTGGCGCTCCGGTCAATCGTCAGAACGTGGATTGACGAAGGCGCCAACAACAACTAAAAGTGCAGTTCAAATCCTGCCGTGTACGATGCAGTCGATTGCACTCCGCCGTTGCCGAGGGGCACTTGTGCGTTCACGATAATTCTCCACAGATCGTTCGGTGCTAGCTTGAATCCAACCGAACCCGTCATCAGGTCGTCTCGCCTATTGGGTATGAACGTCGACTCGACCGTACGTGCAATTGGTGTTTGGTAGACGATTGGTGACGCAATGGGCAGTTCGGAATCCCCGAGTTGCCATTCGCTGAGGAAATCCACCGCCAACGTTGCCCACGGTACAAGTAGCTGATCGAATCCTACCGTGGCCAAAACCGTATTGTTTTGGAAATCTGCTTTGCGGTACGCGTAACCCAAATTGAGATGGGGCGTAAAATCGCCGATGCGCGCGGACATGATACCGAAACCGCGGAGTGCAAACTCGCCACTACCGAGCAAGTTGGTCTCGTCTCCCGTGGGGAACCTTGCCTCGGCAATCAAACCCATGTTTAGGGCGCCCGCGTCGTTTACCCACATCTTCAAACGGGCTGCGATATCGCCGATTCCGGCGGCTGTCCCGCTTACCGACGTCACAGACACAAGCACGGGGTCGGCGGCCGTTCCGTCAAACAGATGAACCGAACTGGCGCCACTGCCAAATGGTAAGATCGAGGCCGTGCTATTCCCGGCCAGGTCTACTGTGACAAACGGAACTGCTACACCGATGTCTATGGCATCGGTTATGCCAAACGTGATGAACGCGTTTGCGACGAACAAGTTCACGTCGAGGTTGGTTTGTACCTCAATGAGGTCGTTCTCGAAGTTCGGATCCCCCAAACCCGCGGGATCAATGTCTTCGTGACCGAATCTGAACACGAGGTTGTCTAACGGTACGCCGCGTATTGACTTGATTTTCGTGTAGGTTGCATTGATGCCGGCCAAGATGCGTCCTCGGCCAATTGTCTCGGCCCGCTCCGCGAAGATGGGGCCTGATGATCCGGATGTCCTCACCGGCAATCCATCTACGAATTCAAAAGAAGCGCCTGGACTTGTGGACGGGATGGGAACATTGCCGACGTTGATTGCAATGGCGTTTGTGGTAAACGACAACGCGGTTTCACCCGTCAGATCGGCCGAGCCAATGAAATGATCGCCGTGCCCAATGAGTTGGCTTATCCCACCCAAACACAATGCAGCGCCGCAATCTCCGAATGTGAACAGCTCGATCATGCGCTCGCGCAATGTCTGCGCGTTCAGTGGTGTGGTGAGAACAACGGCAAATGCGAAGGCTAGCCCAATACGTCGCACAGAGAGGCTCCTGAGGTGCGTTGTTCAGGAATGTATTGGGTGTGGGAATTGGTGGAAAGGTGGGGCGATCACGCTGGACCGCCCCGATCGTTTCCGGCTCACGGATAGGGGTACTTTTCCAACCATTGCAGGTCGTCTTC
>JAZDDD010000311.1:0-2432 GCA_036679545.1 Gemmatimonadota bacterium
GGCGCCCCGAACATCGCTATGATGATGCACGTAAAGGGAACGGCGATCTTTAATGCACGTTCCACACGTAGTTTGCGACCGTCTCCACCGGAGCGTTCCAATGCTTCGATATAACGGCCAAGTTCAGCGTAACGCATCTCCTGTGGTTTCTTTGCCTCGGCGAGAAGATCTTCGGGGCGTTCGGTGAAACTTCGCAGTCGTAGTGAATCGAACTGCATCTCGATTTCTGGACTTGATTCCGCGAGCATGCGCAATCGTCCGTTGCGCAGCGTCCATCGCTCGAGCGAATCGGTAAATGAGGCACGTTGGGCTTGGACGACCATGGTAGGATAGTCTTGCCCTGTGCCTTCACGCTCGAGTTGTGGGTCTCGCATCTCGTTCTCGATCAGGTCAAGTGATCGCACTACGTATACCCAGCCCTCCTCTGCTCGATATACGAAGTTGAATCGTTTTGTTTGGGAAAAGCGTTCGCGCTCGCCGAGCAGCTCCAGTTGGAGTCGAGTGGTTTGCGGAGACACTTCACCCAGTCCTAGCCCGATCCCCGTCGCAACGACCGCTGAAAAAAATGTTGGGACGAGCGTCCGGTAGAAACTTACGCCGGAGGCGTGACTGGCAATGAGTTCGGAGTTACGCGCTAACGCGCCCACCGTAAAAACGGTCGCGAACAGCACCGCGGCAGGTAACACCAAAAAGATCTTTTCGGGGAGCGCATATACGTAGCTGAGCGCGACGGTGGTAGGCGCGATACCTTGGGAGAGGTAGTCCGCGAGTGAGTCTGTGAGCTCAAAGAGAATTGCCACCAAGGGGAATCCAAGGGCTGTGACAAAGAAGACCTTGAACCACTCCCTCGTTATGTATCTGTCGAGATGACCGCCAATTTTCATGTGGCCGCTGTCGGCACGGGGGCATTGGCCGTTGTTGGCGCAGCGGGTTTAGACGGTTGCCGTGGTTTGCGCCTGAAGATTCTGAATCCACCAGCGCCCCGCCCTGCGGTTGCCTCAGACCGAATCCGCCATAACCAAAAGCAGCCAACGGACGCGAGCAGAATGTTTGGCGACCACATGGCCCAAAATGGCGTGATAACAAGTTTGTTGCCCAACGATTCGCCTGCGATTAACCCAACGTAGTACACGGTGAAGATCGTCAGACTCATTCCTACCACCAGGCCAACACCACCTCGTGGAAACTTGATAGCCGCGGGAATCCCAATGAGAACAAACACAATACACGCCGTTGCGATTGCATACTTTTTGTGAAACTCCACGAGGTATTGCGCCGCCCGGAGTTTGGCACTCGCCGCTCGGTCGTGCAACACACGGGCTGTGGATACCCGCGGTGGTGCGTTGATACCCGCTGCCCGGAATCCCGTTGCCGCCTGCTGCCGGAGTTGGGCTGCACGGCTATCCCCTCCGGAAGAAGGTGGATTCCCGGTCGTTGCGATCGTGGTGTCACGCTGCGAAACCTCTTGAGCCGCCAAATTCTCCGGCCCATTCATTGCCATCAGACTCTCGACCGTACGGCAATACAATGGCCGGCGGAAATTGGGTGGTGTGGTGTCTTGTGGTAGTACCGCAAGCCCAACGGCGGCACGAAGACTGTTGAGTTCCACACCTTCAGCACGACTGCGTGATACCCACTCTTCACTTCTGGCTTTTACGATGACCGAGTCCATTTCGCACACACCCATCTCTCGGTCACCCTTATATCCGTCGTCGAGTGTACGCGAAAAGTTACCTGCAACACCCCTTACGAGAACGCGGTCGCGTTCGAAGTCGGCGATTTGGAAGTTTTCGGATTCGACACGATCGGTCTCGTGCATTACACCATCGAAAAGCGTCAACACCAGGTCTTCTTGCCCGGGTGTGAATGCCAGATATGCGCTGTCCGCGTAAGTGATTCGTTTGCGGTTGTGATCGGAGATGTCTACAATCGTGACGTCGTGGAGGGTGTGTGTTGCGTCATCAACGGTGCCGGCTCGCAGGAACACACGTGCGCGTTGCACCTCGTTGATGGTCTGTTCTTCTATACCGAATGTAGGTTTCGTTCGGTTGATATCGGTCAATAGGGTACGTAGCCGGTGGTTGGAACGCGGTAGCACTTGATCGCTGAATACAAAGGCCAGACCCGCAACCAGGGTGCCGGCGATCAGAAGTGGCCTCACCACCGCCCCGAGTGAGATGCCGCCGGCCCGCATGGCGGTCAGTTCGTTATCGACCGTCAAGCGTCCCATCGTGTACAGAACGGCAACAAGCACGGCCATGGGTAATGTCATGGCCACGATGAACGGAATCGAAAGACCGAATACTTCGGTGATGACATTCCAGGGAAGACCCTTACCCACGAGGTCGCGCAGGCGCCGGGCGATTTGATTCACTAACATTATCCCGGTCATCGCCGAGAGGGCGAATATGAACGGAACCAAATGTGAGCGC
>JAZDDD010000312.1:0-9221 GCA_036679545.1 Gemmatimonadota bacterium
CGATGACGCTCTCCTACGGCTTCGACCCGTGTTGTCACAAGGGACAGTCGTGGAGGCCCACCTATACATCGACACCGGAATGGGCCGAATGGGTATTCCATATCATCGAGCCGCTCCGTGGCTAGCCAACTTCACGCCCGGGGACGGACTGAAGATCCGTGGCATGTACATGGGATTCACAGAGGAAACGGATTTCGATCACGAGCAGCTTCGCCGTTTCCTCGACCTCGCGGCGTCCGCTCGGTCAGAGGGCCTAGACCTCGGCCGATTGCATGCTGCATCGTCCAACGCAGTCTTCCACATCCCCGAAGCACACCTCGACATGGTTCGACCAGGCATCGCCATGTACGGTGCATATCCCAGTGATCCCGAATCGGAGAGGCGCCTATCACGGCTGCGGTGTGCGTTTCGATTAAAAGCGCGCGTGGTTCGGGTTGAACGACTTCGCGTCGGCGATTCCGTCAGTTACGGCCGAAACTACGTTGCCGAGAGGCCAACGTGGATCGCAACTTTGCCGGTGGGCCACGGCGACGGTTACACCCGTCTTGCGGTGCAAGGGGCTCGCATCTTGATCGGGGAGGCCACATACCCGGTGATCGGCGCTGTAAGCGCTAGTCACACGATTGTTGAACTCAGTGAAAGTTCGGGCGTGAAAGTGGGAGACGTTGCAACGCTGATCGGCCCGGACGTGCCGGAGATCGAACCTAACAACGTTGCGGCGTCGACAGGAGCATCTGTTTACGATCTTCTGATGCACCTCAATCCCACTCTGCCCAGATCGTTTGTGAGCGGGTAACCAACGATCCCTTAGCGCGGCAGTCTTTCCTCCATATCCGCCACCACAAATGCCATGACTGCCATGGTGGCCACACAACGCGCCATTTCCTCGGGGTCTAGCTTGTCGATCGTATCAGCATCGGTATGGTGGTACCAAAAGTAACGCGTACCGTCCACCTGTAGACCCATACCGGGCACACCGCGTTGCATGATAGGTCCAATGTCTGCACCACCACCACCTCTCGAAATAGTCCCGGACTCGATCCGGTCAAGGAGTGAACCAACCTCACTGACGATTTGGAATGCTTCGTCTGATCCGGTAAAACCGAACCCTGTTGGCTTAAAAACGCCCCCGTCCGATTCCATCGCCAGAACATGATCGTCAAGTTCGTCCATGTGCGCGTCTCGATAAGCATTGCCACCGCGCAAACCGTTTTCTTCGTTTGTCCATAGCACGACCCGCACCGTTCGTTTTGGACGCAGTCCGAGCACCTTCATCAAGCGGACCGCCTCCCATGCCGCAACGCTCCCGCCACCGTCGTCCATTGCCCCCTGGCCAACGTCCCATGAGTCTATGTGCCCACCGAGCACAATCACTTCGTCGGGGAACTCACTGCCGACCACCTCAGCCATGACATTGCGCGATTCGGAGTCGGGGTACCACCGGGCGTTCATTGAAAGCGTTACCACAATGCGTTCGCCGCGCCGTTGCATGCGGTGCATCATGTCCGCGTCTTCTCGAGTCACAGCAGCATGTGGAATACGTGTCGTCCCGTCTTCATACGCCATATTCCCCGTGTGTGGCGTTTGCATCGAGTAGGGTGTCACCGACGCAATAAGACTAGCAATTGCTCCGACCTTTGCGGCTTCAACCGCCCCTGAACGTCTATACGTAACGGTGCGGCCGTACCCCTCCCACGGAGGGTTGTACAACACGATCTTACCCCGAGCCTCATCCGCCCGCTCGGTCAACTCGTCAAAATCACGCACGACCAGCACCTGCCCGGTGAGTCCCTGCGGAGGAGTTCCTATGCTTCCGCCCAAACCCAGCATCGGTAACGCACGACGCCGTGGCCGCACCAACTCGAGCGACTCGACACCGCGAACCCAGCGCGGAACCATCACAGGCTCGGCACGAACATTGTCGAGACCGTCGCTCTGCATGGTGGCCAGAATCCAGTCCAACGCATCTTCCAAGTTCGAAGAACCACTGAACCGGGCACCAAACAAGTCCACCATCTCGGTCAACCGTTCATACGCAAAACTGTCGGCGAGCGCGGCATTGATAATTCGATCCGCAACCTGTCTATACTCGCGCCGGACTTGCTGGCCGCTCAACGGGGCGGATACGACAGCGACGAGTAGACAGAGAGCTTGTAGGTGCGTTTGAAATCGCATGGGTCTTTCCGTTGGTTTCTCGAGTGATGAGAATCGTTGGATCGGGTTTCCGGTGACAGTTCGCCGAATATCGCCAACTCTTCTCGTTTGAACCGTGAGAGTCACTTCTCCTTCAAACAACTCCGCCGCGGAATCCACAGAAGGTCCGCAGAAAAAGGAGTGCCTTCGTTTCTTCTTACTTTACTCCGAACGAACTTCGGTCGTTCTTTTCAATGGAGTCCGTGGCCCCATCGTTCACGACGCCTGGCATCCACCGGTAGCTTCAAAACAGTCCCGCCAATTCCCCGGCTCCAACCGGCTCGTCCACACCAGACAATCCGACCAAGAAAGCTGCCCGTCCCAACACATCCTCTGGGGACAGTCCCCGCGCCCGCAAGACATCGAGTCCCAGATCACCGTCTCGCTTACTCAGTTTACGTCCGTCGTCATCTTGTATGAGCGAGTGGTGGAAAAATGTTAGTCTCGATTCTGCGCCGAGCAACGATCGTAACGATAACTGTCGGCCGGTTGACATCAACAAATCCTCTCCTCGAATAACCGCCGTAATGCCCTGCATCAGATCGTCCACGACAACGCAAAACTGATACGTCCAATTTCCCGACCGATCCCGGATCAACATGTCTCCACATTGATGAGTTGGATCTTGAACTTGTAGGCCCAGGTTGATGTCCTCAAATGTAACCGACCCGGTTGGCAGCCTTACCCGTAAACCGCGGCCGGGACCCATCGGCAGACTTCGCTCGCGACACCGTCCATCGTACAGGGCCTCCTCACCGGGTACCACGTCACTCGCTGCAAGGATTTCCGCCCTCGTGCACTCGCACGCATAGAGTAATCCTTTGTCGCGGAGCGCGTCCGCGAACCGTTGATAGTCGGCGCCACAGTCGCTTTGGCGATATTGAGACGAGCCACGACGAAAGGAATCGATTGAGCCGTAGTCGGGCCGCAATCCCAACCACTCGACGTCTTGCAGAATGGCATGCTCGTATTCCACGCGGAAACGTCCACGATCGTGGTCCTCGAGCCGGAGCAGTACCGCACCACCACGCGCCGCCGCAATTCCCCAGACATAAACCGCGTTCGCTACATGACCCAAATGAAGCAACCCCGTCGGGCTTGGTGCGAAACGCGTTATCAACGGCGGCGGGGAATGTCCGAACTTCTTGGATCTATCGACCGTGCGATCGGCGCGCCGAGTAACGGCTCTGGAATCCCGAACGCATCAACAAGTGCCACCGCTACTTCTCGCACATCACCGCAAAGCCGGTTGACCAACGCCCGGACGGCTCTCGATTTGCTCCCTTCGAAATAGCCACTTTCCAAAAACCACCCGCGGTCGGCTTCGAAGCGTGACAGTGCAAACAGGTCACGCAACATGTGCAGGTATGGCTTGGCGTCTGTGACCGGACATTCTGCAATCTCGTCGTCGAAGGCTTCATACGTGACCCGCTCAACGAACGCATTCGCCAAACTCATGGCATGGTCCTGACATTCGATAAACGCATCGAACGAATCCATTCCGTCATCTATTCGACCTTTCATGCGACGTGCGAGCGACTGCAGAAGACGGTCTTCGCGGTACTGTAACGCGGTACGGTGAAAATCGGGGTCTCGTAAATGTTCTTCGTCGCTCAAGCGGGTCCACACAGGGTTGAACTTCACAGCTCCTGCCGCCGCTCGCTCGGCAAGGAACTTTACCACACCCCACGGTCGCAACGCTCCAAATTGATGACGGAAATCTGTCAGCAAGCCCTTTGCGACGAGCTGCATCAACACTGTATTGTCGCCCTCGAAGGTCGTAAAAATATCGGCATCGGCTTTCAGCGCCGGGATACGATTGATGGCAAGGTAACCTTGGCCACCACACGACTCTCGACAGGCTTGCAGTGTGTCGACGGCAAACCAGCTTGTGTACGACTTAATACCCGCAGCCAACGTTTCGATTCGGCGGCTGTCTTCTTCCGTTCGATGCAAAAAACGATTCACCAAATATTTACAGGCGAAGTGGAGGGCGTACGCGGTTGCCAATCGCGGCATCAGCCGACGTTGTTGCGTCAAGTAATCCAGAATCGAACGTTCTGGAAGACCCGCAACACCAAACTGAGTCCGATGTTCGCCATACCGCACCGCAATGGCGAGCCCGGATTTCGCGGCACTTACGCTCGCTCCCGCGATACTCACACGCCCACCGATCAGCGTACCCAGCATCGTGAAGAACCGGCGAGAAGGACTTGTAATGGAACTATCATACGTACCATCCGCCGCGACCTGCGCGTATCGGTCTAACAGGTTCTCCCGTGGCACACGCACGTGATCAAACCATAACCGACCGTTGTCGACACCGTTCAAACCTTCTTTTTCGCCGCAATCTTCAATACGCACGCCGCGCACGACTTCCCCCTCATCGTCACGAATCGGCACGAGAAACGCATGCACACCGAACGAGTCACCCGCAACACGCAGCTGTGCAAAAACCGTGGCCATCCGACCATGGGCGGCGGCGTTACCAATCCATTCCTTCCGTGCGGTTTCGGTGGGAGTGTCAATAACGAAGCTTTCCGTGCCGACGTCATAATCTGCTGTGGTTTCCAAGTCCCAGACATTGGAGCCATGGCCCAGTTCGGTCATCGCAAAGCACCCGGGCAATGCCAGCGTCCCAACTTGTCGCAAGTACTTGTCGTGGTGACGTCGTGTCCCAAGGAAAAGAATACTCCCACCAAACAGACCGTATTGGACGCCAAATTTTATCACGAGACTCATGTCGTGAAACGCAATAGTCTCAAATGCTGTGAGGAACGCACCGAAATTACCGGCGCCACCGACGTATTTCGGATAACCGAGGCTACCGAAGCCGTGTTCGGCAAGCACGCGAACCCATTCCAGCACTTGCTCTCTAGATTGTGACCGTGGCGTACCATACGAGTATTCGAAACCCGTTTGCGATAAAAGCCGGCGCAATCGTTCACGCACATCACCGTTAGGTTGATCCAGCCAAACACGTAACGCGCTACCATCGAATCTCCGAGTTGCCGGTTCACGCGCTTTGGATGTAGGTGGCCCGGCCGCAAGCATCTCGCGCGACTCCTCAACACCGGCCACCCCCAACGCCTCTTCAATTTCCAGGAGAGCGTTGCGTATGGACTCCCAACCATCAGAGCTATCGATGTCTGCGACCAGGCCCATACCCAACTCTGCCAACGACATCTTTTGACTTCGTTGAAGTTGCTGGCCCGAACGACGGACAACACTTAACAAATGTTGGAGTTCGGGGGGCGACGGGGGGTGGTCGGGATCGAGCCATCCCTTGATGGCGGCGCGGCAATCGTCGTCGAATCCGTCGAGTTCATTCAGCCTGTCTCTTATGCCCTGCAATTGAGTTGTGCTGAGCGTTCCGTCGGCCCAGGCCACATAAATCATGGGCGCCGCAGGTAACAACGCAGGGTGTTCAGGCCAAGTGCGTCGATGGGTCATATAGTCGAATTTCGAGACGTAGGATGTTTTGCGTGTTCTAACAACGCTATGGTTGTCGTGGGGGCCAGCCGCCACCGGAGTCGGAACGCATTGGCTTGCCACCCTTTTCACTCTCGGGCGTAAAATCCTCACCGGGATTGATAAAACGATTTGCCTCGATACGGTATTGACGATCGTACAGTTCACGATAACGGCCACCGGCTGCAAGCAATTCGTCGTGTGTGCCAGATTCAACGATTTGCCCATCCTCGAGGACGAGTATTTGATCCGCGTTCCGAATGGTGGATAAGCGGTGCGCGATCACAAACGTTGTCCGGCCGTGCAACAACGCGCCGAGTCCCTCTTGAATCATACCCTCGCTCTCACTGTCAAGCGACGACGTGGCCTCATCAAGCACGAGGATTTTGGGGTCGGCCAGAATGGCCCGCGCTATGGCAACCCTCTGCCGCTGACCGCCGGACAACTTCACACCCCGCTCACCGACGATCGTTTCGTACCCCTTCTCGAACTTTTCGATAAACTCATCGCAATTGGCAATGCGCGATGCTTGCCGAACATCGTCATCGCTCGCACCCGGGTTGCCAAACCGAATGTTTTCCGCAATGGTTGCGTCGAATAGAAAATTTTCCTGTAGTACTACCGCGAGGAAACGACGATATTCGCGAATACGAAGCGTTTTGATGTCCTTCCCGTCCACAACAACTGAGCCGCTATTCGAATAACTGAAAGCAAGGACAAGACCAACCAGGGTACTCTTTCCCGATCCGCTCGATCCAACCAGCGCGGTGGTCGTGCCAGCACGAGCAGTAAACGAAACGCCCTTCAACACCGGCGTATCTTTCTCGTACTCAAACCATACATCTCGGAACGCGACGTCACCGACCAATTCGGGCACCGGTTGACGATCTCCATCGTCCTCATCCTCGGTGGCCATGCTACGTACTTCGCGGATACGATCCAACCCCGCGAAGGCCTCGCTGATCTGCGTACTGATCGATGCGATTTGCACCAGAGGGGCTACCATGAGCCCCGTGAGCATTAAGTACATCACGAAATCACCAAGCGTCATCTCGCCCGACAGGATGGCACCACCACCGACCAGGATCATGATCACGCCAATGGCACCGGTGATGATGCTGGTAAAAGCCGTGATGGCGGAGACACCCGTGATCGTCCTGGCAACGTTTCGGAACAACAAATGTGCGCCACGCGCAAAGACAAGCTTTTCACGACGCTCGGACGTATAGGCTTTGACGAGTCGTACACCGCCCAGCGTTTCGCCCAACCGACCCGTCAACGTGGCGTTGAGCTTGCCCCGTTCACGGAAAATCGGACGAAGCTTCGTGAAGGCGAGCCCCATCGCCCCAGCAAACGCAAGCAGCACCACCACCGTGAAGAGCGTCATCTTCCAGTTGAGATAGAGCAGGATCCCGAAGGCAATACTGGCCGTCACCAATCCACCGACAAGTTGCACCAGCCCGGTCCCGACGAGGTTACGGATACCGTCCGCGTCGTTCATGACACGGGAAATAAGGACACCCGTCTTCGTAGAGTCGAAGTATGAGATTGGAAGACGGGTCACATGCGCTTGAACCGTTTTCCGCATGTCGGTGATCGCGCGTTGTGCCGCCACGCTCAGCACCTGTGAAAGCGTAAACGATGAGATTGCCTGAATGACGGTCGCAATGGCCACCGCGCCGGCCAGAATAGGCAGCAATTCGGCACGTCCACTGCCAATCACGTCGTCGATTAAGAACTTCGAGGTCCACGGTACAACCAATCCCGCCAACCTGTTCACGATCATGACGACCATGCCGATAGCAAGCCGTGATCGATGTGCCCATATAAGTTCGCGGGCCTCCATCCACACATCGGAGAGTTTGAGTGGTTTTTTTTCCGTGGATGCCAGGGATGCCCCTCAGGTGGTATTGGCCGGGAGGAATCTAGTGGGGGTTGGAATTGTGAGCCAGGTAGTCAATTATATGCAACGCGCGGTGCGCGTTGCTTGCTACCAGCTACCAGCCCGGCTCGATGGGGCATCCGGAGTTCCGGAGCCGGCCGGGCTCGGCGCGCTCCTCGGGGGCGTCAGAAACGGTGGCCGTCGGGCGTTCCCACGGTAATGCTTCGTCTGTTTCTCGTCTCCTCAATCGCCCTGTTGTACGGGTGCGGCGATTCGCCAACCGGTCCCCAACCAGGGTTGCTCGGTCGATACGAGTTGACCGGACTGGATTCGGACGTACGCGGTGTGGTGACGGACCACCTTGCCGCCGGCGCACGAATCAGCATGGAGTTACGAGGCAATGGCACCGCATCTGTGGATCTGTTCGTACCCGCAGGGAGAGCCGATGGTACCGACCTCCGTGAAGCAGTCGATACGCGTTGGTCCATTCAACGCCAACCACTCACACCAACATTCATCGTGACCACCCTATGGGTGACTGCAAGCTCGGCGATCGTCTCTTCCGGATGGAGAGTCGGAACTCAAATGCTATTCGCGAATCCACCATCGTGCAGCATGGAGTACTGGGAACCGCACATTTTGGACTGCCGGATCAATGCGGAGTTGTCGAAGGTTCAGTAACTGCAGGCTGCCGGCAGCAATGTTCGGTTGCTCCGCAACCGAATATTTACTCTCTCCTCAACGCCACCACGGGGTTTAACCGGCTCGCTCGCAATGCTGGTACAAACGAAGCAATCACGGCGACTAGAGCGGAAATACCCGCTACGGCTCCGAACGTCACTGGGTCGAGGGGGTCCACCTCGAACAATAGGCTGCTGAGAAAACGCGTGAGGGCCAGAGCGCCTGCGGCACCGATTACTATTCCGATACTTGCAAGCACCGCACCCTCCCACACCACGCGCCGCATAACATTCCATCGCCCTTCCCCCAATGAGAGCCGGATTCCGATCTCCTGCGTGCGCCGATTGACACCGAACGCCATCACACCGTAGATGCCGACGGCGGCAAGCGCGAGCGCGACACTCGCAAAAAACGAAAGCAGCAGGACGTTGAAGCGTGGTTGAGCAACGGTGGCCGACAGGTTTTGTTCGACCGTGGTCATGTTCGAGAGCGCAAGGTCGCGGTCAAGCGACCACACCCGTTCTCTAATCCGTCCAAACGCGGCTTCTGACGTACCCCTGATACGGGCCATGAGGAAAAAACTACCGAACGGCATTTGCGCAAACGTTGGGTACACGGCAGGCGGCACGTCTCTGCTCAATCCACGGAAACGCACGTCGCGCACTACACCGACAATTTCCCGGGCAACGCCCCAGTTCGATACACGGTATCCGAGCGGATCTTCGTTTTGGAAATACCGACGCACAAACGACTCGTTGACGAGGACGACGGGTAGGGCATCCGGACTGACAGTACGCATGCGCACTTCTTCCAATTCTGCCGGCGGCGATGGCGGCGCCGGGTCGATCCCCAACCGCGTAGTCCATCCTGCGTCGATCGGACTATTCAGTGCGATGGCCGCCGATTGGACGTCGGCAATGCCACTGACCTGTTCGAGGACATTGCGCTGGAATGCACGCACTGCCGGAAGGTCCGGCCAGTCGGCAAATGACTG
>JAZDDD010000313.1:0-6057 GCA_036679545.1 Gemmatimonadota bacterium
ACCCCAAGAAACCGGGTGATTGGGTCGGGTGGACATACCGCCCGTCCGTCCTACCGCCTTCCGCCATACCGCCTTTCGGCACTCTTCATATTCCAATCGATCGAAGTAATATTCTGATCGATCCGATTACTCGAATATTCTGAGCGTGAGCCGATAACTTAGTCGTGTACTGTCCAAAATGTGGCACCGAAGTGCCAGGCGTTGTGAGTTTTTGTTCAACTTGCGGTCAGGATCTGAAAGCCACGACGCCCATGGCGGCCTTGGCCGGCGATCCGGGCAAGACGACCGAAGTGGACGTTGTTAAGAAGGCGCTACGCGCGGAGTACGACGTCAAGGGTGAGCTTGGAAGGGGCGGGATGGCAATCGTCTATCGCGCTCACGAGATCATGTTGGACCGAGAGGTGGCACTAAAGGTCCTGCCTTTTTCTCTGGCGTTCGATTCGGACTTTGTCGAACGATTCCAGCGCGAGGCACGGACGGCTGCCCGGCTGGAACATCCAAACATTATTCCCATCTATCGGGTCGGCAAGACGGATAACGTCATTTACTTCGCGATGCGTTATTTGCGTGGCCAATCGCTGGCGCAGGTCATCGAACGCGAGGGGGCTATGGACCCGGCCGTTATTCGGCAGCTGTTGATCGAGTGTGCGGCAGCCCTTGGGTATGCCGACAAACATGGGATTGTGCATCGGGATATCAAACCCGACAACATCATGTTCAAGGAAACCGGTGAGGCGGTGTTGTGCGATTTTGGGATTGCCAAGGCTGCGTCTGGCACCAAACTCACGGGCACCGGGATGGCCATCGGTACCCCCTACTACATGAGCCCCGAACAAGCCCGTGCGCAGCCACTCGATGGTCGAAGTGACCTGTATTCGCTGGGTGTGGTCGCCTACCAGTGTCTTGCCGGTCATGTGCCGTTTCAAGCAGAAGACTCGTTTTCAGTCGGCTATAAGCACATCATGGAGGATCTGCCCACACCAAAACTCAAGACGCCCGATCAGTGGGCGTTGTTCGAGGTGGTGAAAAAAATGATGGCCAAGGAGCCATCAAATCGATTCCAAAACGCGGCGGAGTTGGTGGCGTTGTTGTCCGCGGATGCCGAAACAGCTGCGATCTTGCCGACAATTTCGGCGGCCCCCACCACGCCAATTGCAGCGGTGCCCGCGGTCAAGATCCCGACGACCCAACCGGCCAGGCCATCCACGCCCACGACGCCTATGCCGCAATCGAATTTAGGCGCACGGGTGTCGGCACGGCGGCCGGAAAAGAAAAGCAGGGCGGGGGTCCTGGTTGGTGCCCTGGTGTTCTTGATTGTGGGGGGCGTCGGGGGTGGTTGGTATTACGTCAACAACATGGGTGGCTCCCTTCCTGGATTGAGCAATCGAGCGCAGGTCGATGTTGGTGAGGCACCGCCGTTGGTAGGCCTGGGTCCTGTCGTCGATACAACGACGACGCAGGTCACGGCGGTGGACTCCATCGTCGAGGAGTCTGCAACTGAAGTCCAAGAGCAAGAATTGGCGTTGGTGAGCGAAGCAACGGATTCGACGGAACAGACACCGGACGAGTCTGACACGCTCGCGGTTGACGTGCCGAGCGAACCGATCTCGGGTGAACTCGTATTGTCCAACCTGGGTCGTAGCGCCCGCCTGTCTATCAACGGTGAAAGCGTGCGCGGGTTGCGTCACTCGATGCCGCCTGGCGAGTACACGGTACTCGTGCAACGGCCCGGCTTCGAAGATCACACGGCGCAGGTCCGAGTGACGGCGGGTCAATCGCGCCGCCACCGCGTCAATTGGATTCGGCGGGTCACACGTCAACCCCGAGACCTGATACCTCCACCGGCGGAGGGGCAGTGTACGGATCCATCTCGCAACACTTATAACGCGAATAATGTCTGTTTTGACGCGCGGCCACGGCCGCGAGTCGCCACCCTGGTGCCGATTCCCGGTGGGATTCCGACTTCGGAAACGCCCTCTGCGGTGGTGCTGGTGCTGCGTGTGAGTGCCAGTGGTATGGTGGAGCAGGTCCGATTCGCCCAGCGTTCGAGTCATGACGGATTCACCGTGGCGGCGGTCGAGTTTGCCAAGCAAGTCGAGTTTATCCCGGCGCAAAAAGGCGGACTGCCAGTCGCCGCGTGGATCCAGCAACCGTTTGTACCACGACCGCGGGACTGATTGTCAGGCGGCCGGGAGTCCGCCACACTTTTGATCCATCCCACTGCCTACATCGCTCACGGTGCCGTTGTGATCGGCAACGTTTCGCTCGGTCGCAATTCTAGTATCTGGTACAATTGCGTTATACGCGGCGACGCGGCACCCATCGCCATCGGTGATCAAACCAACATTCAGGATCTCAGTATGATCCACGTTGATGAAGACGTGCCCTGCACGGTTGGAAATCGCGTCGGCGTTGGCCATCGGGCGATCCTGCACGGCTGTACTGTCGAGGATGACTCCTTGATAGGAATGGGAGCCATTCTCCTGAACAACGTGCGAATCGGATCAGGTTCGCTTGTGGCGGCGGGTGCCGTTGTGAAGGAGGGGGCCATCATTCCGCCCAATAGTTTGGTGGTCGGTGTACCTGCGAAGGTCGTCCGCCCAGTCACCGACGATTTGGCGGCACGAATCAAAGCGACATGGGAGCACTATATTGTTGCGGCGAGGCGACACAAAGTGGGTCAGTTTCCGCTTGTGAAATGAGGTGCAAACTCCAACTCATTGCGACACTTACCCGCCATTGAGGCCCCAACAGCCAGTAGCGCCCTTTCGGGGCCCGTTTGGCTCGCTGTATTGGGTCACATTTGTGATATGGAAAGCCGGGTGGTGGTCGTGATCGCTAAGCGTTCGGCGGTGTTTCATTGTGGTGATGTTGTGACTTGCTATGTCCATAGAACGGCGTACTTTGCTTTTCCGCGCCCAGTGGCACAACCCACTGGCATCCGCCCTCGGATGTGACGCTGTATCTTCCTACAATTGCATCAGTACAACACTCTGACCGGCAGGGAACGGAAACGATATGGAGATTTCCGGCAACGCGGAAAAACGGACTCCCTTACAGCTCTCGGACAATGCGCTCACCGTCCTCGCCCGGCGTTACCTGATCAAAGACGATCACGGCAAACCGGCTGAAGAGCCGGAAAATCTCTTTCGTCGTGTCAGTCGCACAATTGCGGGGCCAGATGCGGATTACGGGGCCAGTGCCGGGGCTGTCGAGGCGTTGGCCGATGCGTTTTACGACGTGATGGCTACGCGAGCGTGGATGCCAAACAGCCCCACGCTCATGAACGCCGGTCGTCCGCTGGGTCAGCTTTCCGCGTGTTTCGTGTTACCGGTCGTCGATTCCCTGTCGAACGACGAGTCCGGTATTTACGATACGCTTCGCAACATGGCGCTTATCCACCAGTCGGGCGGTGGAACGGGCTTTAGTTTCTCCAAAATCCGCGGTAAAAATTCAGTCGTTCGCTCCACGATGGGTGTTGCGTCGGGTCCTGTTTCCTTCATGTCGCTGTACGATGCATCGACGGAAGTCGTGAAGCAGGGAGGGACGCGGCGCGGTGCCAACATGGGTATTCTGCGAGTCGATCATCCTGACATCGTGGATTTCATTACGTGTAAGAATGACACAAAGAAGATCACCAACTTCAACATCTCCGTCGCGATCACCGATTCGTTCATGGACGCCGTATCGGCGGGAACGAGCTACGACCTCATCGATCCGCGCACGAATGAGGTAGCAGGTCAACTCAGCGCCAAAGAGGTATTTGGCAAGATCATCCACGGCGCGTGGAAGACCGCTGAGCCCGGCGTGTTCTTCATCGATCGGGCCAACCGGTACAACCCAGTACCCCATCTTGGTAGTTACGAGGCCACCAACCCGTGCGGAGAGCAACCACTGCTGGCGTACGATGTGTGCAACCTCGGCTCGATCAATGTTGGTCTGTTCGTTTCAAACGGTGCCGTAGACTGGAACGGTCTCCGCAAGACCGTACACCTGTGTACGCACTTCCTTGACAATGTCATTGACGCCAATCGTTATCCGTTGCCTCAGATCACCGATCTGGCGCAGCGCATCCGAAGGATCGGTCTTGGTATCATGGGTTGGGCGGATATGCTCATCCAGCTTGGCATACCGTATAACTCCCCAGAGGCGGTCGAACTCGGCAAGAAGTTGATGCGTTTCGTGGATGACGAGTCCAAGGTCGAAAGCGAACGACTCGCGGAGAAACGCGGAACGTTTACGGAGTGGGAGCAGAGTATTTGGGGCCCGGACGAGACCTGTGCGCGTGATGCGTCGGGTGATCGTATTCGCCCCATGCGCAAACTGCGTAATTGTAATCTTACCACCGTGGCTCCAACGGGAACGATCTCCATCCTCAGCGGCTGTTCGTCAGGTATTGAGCCCCTTTTTGCCGTTGCCTTCATGCGAAACCAGGCAGGTGTTCTCATGCCGGATGTGAACGAGGACTTCGTACGCATCGCAAAGCGAGAGGGCTGGTACTCTGAGGATCTGATGACGCAGATAGCGGAAGCGGGAAACATCCACTTTGATGAAGTGCCTGAAAAATGGCAACGTGTCTTCGTCACCGCGCACGACGTAGTCCCCGAGTGGCACATCAGGATGCAAGCGGCTTTTCAGGAATACACCGACAGTGCAATTTCCAAAACCTGCAACTTCTCAAATGCCGCCACCGAGACGGACGTTCGCGAGATCTACGAGCTAGCGTTTGATTTGGGATGCAAAGGCGTCACGGTGTATCGGGACGGTAGTCGTGAAATGCAGGTGTTGTCCACCGGCTCGACGGCGAAAAAAGTAAAAGAACAAAAAGGGGACGATGCCGTTCAGGCGCTGTTGCCGGTCGATGTTGCCGAGTTCAAATCTGAAATCGCCGAACTGGAAGCCGAACTCGCTCGGACCAAAAACCGGTTACATCAAGTTGAGAGTGAGAATCTCCAAAGACGCCAAAAACGTTCCCGCCCAGAACTCCTGCGTGGATCCGTACGTCGTGTGGAGTCGCCGCTTGGTACGATGTTCGTAACGATCACCGAGGATGACAAGGGCCAGCCATTCGAAGTATTCATGACCTTGGGAAAAGCGGGCGCGCCAATCATGTCCGACGTCGAGGCAATCGGCCGATTGATCTCGTTGGCATTGCGATCGGGGATTCCCATCGACGCCATCCATCGGCAGCTCCGAGGCATCTCTTCGGATCGGGTGAGTGGGCTCGGTCCCAACAAGGTCATGTCCGTCCCCGATGGGATTGGCATTGCACTTGAACGCTGGATGCAGGACAAACAAGGTATTCAGCAAGACTTGTTACAAAGTCCCGCAAAGGACGCGGTCGTATTGGAGCCGTCGAAGGCCGAGTTGGGCATGGCTGGTGAAGCACTTCGACGCGAAGCCAGTAATCGCGAAAGCTTTATGGGTGCGTGTCCGGATTGTGGATCGCAGCTCGAATTCGCGGAAGGTTGCATGAAGTGTCACGTCTGCGGCTTCAGCGAGTGTGGCTGACGTTTTATCCTGAGTTAACCACAACACCTCCCCTCGGTTCGCTTCCTAGAAGCCAATCGGGGGGGTGTCCGTTCTGGACACCCACAACACCATCCGATCCCTTACCATTCGTCCATGGCGTTTTCCCCACTTGCATACCTCCGGATACTCCGGGATGACAGACGTCGTTATGGTTTTCGTGGCCTTGTCAAACGGCACGGATGGAAACCGTTCGCGTTCTTCTTCGTTGCATATTTGATTCGGGATTTGATCCTGTATGTCGCGATTCCACTTGCGATCTATTTCGGTTTGTTCAAGTCGTAGCGGGCCCCTCCGCACGACAGCGCCGCACCAAAAGAAAAAGCTTACTTTGCCACGAAATCCACTAAATCCACAAAAACGACGCGATCGACATCATTCAAACCAATTGATGTTTCGTGGTTTTTGTGGATTTCGTGGCAAAGTATTTTAACCGGCGCGGCGGCTCCGTGATTCAGCGGGTTCCGGGGCGCTGTCCAATGCCTCGGACCATCGGGAACGCTTATATTGTCAGGCCATGAGCTCAAC
>JAZDDD010000314.1:0-2721 GCA_036679545.1 Gemmatimonadota bacterium
ACGCCGACGCGCAGAAGTTGAATCCGCTGGCGGCTGTGGTGATCACCATTGTGCTTTTCATCGCGTTTATGACCATGCGCGGTGCCGTAATCCCCAATGTCGTCGTCCTCGGTACGGTAGGGGCAACCTTCGGAATGATGGCGGCTTTTGGTGTGCCGTTTTACGTGATCACAAACGGCCTCACCGTCAGCCTGATCGCGATGGCGGTAGCTGATTCGATTCACATTTTCAGCCAGTATTACCTAGAACAACAGCGCGAACCGACGGCATCTCAACCCACACTCGTCCGGCGGGCCATGATGGAAATGTGGCAGCCGATTACGTTGACAACGGTAACCACCGCGGCGGGATTCCTGACGTTGTATCCCACCAGCAGCATGCCACCGATTCAATATTTTGGTCTCTTTGGCGGCCTCGGCGTAACCCTTGCCTGGTTTTTCTCCGTGACGTTCCTGCCGGCGGCGTTAAGCCTCCTGAAGCCAAAAGCCAGCCCAACATTTGCGACACGGGGTGCCGTCGAATCACCGGATTGGGCGAGCAGGTTGATGATGCGCATGGGGCGTGTAGTGCTTGATCATCCCCGGTCGGTCCTCGCCGTCGGCGTGGTTGTCGCAGCAGTTGCCGTTGTGGGTGCCGCCAGGGTGACGATTGAAGAGGTGCGTATCGCCAACTTCCAGCCCGACGAGCCTATCTATCTCGCGGATGCTGCAATGAATGCTTCGATGGACGGTGTGTATCACCTGGACGTGTTGGTTGAAACCGAAGAGTTCGAAGGCCTGCATCAGTCTCAACATCTGCAACGCATCGACCGTCTGCAGCGTTTCCTGGAAACCCAGCCGGGCGTAGGTGGGACAACGTCAGTCGTCGACTATATCAAGCAGATGCATCGCGCTGTCAACGAAAATAGCGCGGACGCCTATTCCATTCCGGATGATGCTTTTTTGATCTCACAACTTTTCCTGCTCTATTCAGCCTCTGCGGATCCGGCCGAGTTTGAAGACGAGGTGGATGGCGAATACCGGCAAGCCCTGGTGCGCGCGAAAATCGACAACGGTTCGTATCTGCGGAACAAACCGGTTGTCGAAGACGTGCGTGCCTATCTGCGAGATGAGTTCAATGCGCCGGGTATTACAGGCACGTTAACCGGGCGCGTCAACGTCGACCATTATTGGATTGAGGAAATCGGCAGTAGTCATGCCAAGAGCGTCGGGTTTGCGTTTTTTGTCGTCGCCATGGTTGTCACCCTGCTGTTTCGATCGGTCGTGGCCGGCATCGTTACGATCATCCCGGTTGCCATGGCCATTTTGCTTATTTATGCCTGGATGGGGTTCAGTAACGTGTGGCTGGGCGTGGGTACGACGATGTTTGCAGCCATAGCCATCGGCTTGTGTGTGGATTTCACCATTCACACGGTTGACCGTTTGCGCGATCTGCTTCGCGATAATACTGGCGATGTAAAATCCGCCATGCTCGAGCTTTATCCGAGCACGGGCCGGGCTTTGTTCTTCAATCTCGTGGCTATCGCTTTCGGTTTTGGCGTGTTGATCACCAGCGATGTGCCACCGTTGACCAACTTCGGTACGCTCGTTGCCCTTGCCGTTGTGGCTGCGTTTGTTGCGAGTGTCACGCTGTTGCCCGCGTTGATCTATCTGGTGCGGCCGGCATTCATTTTTGCGCCTTCTATCGGGCGGTTTCGTCCCGGGTTGGCAACTGCCGCTGTCGTCACCCTCGGAATTGTTTCTCTCTTTGCCTACACCGATGTTTTTGCTGGCACGGGTGGCACTCGAAGTGATGCCTTGAACGGGCAACAGATTATGCAGGCGGTGAACGCTCGCGACGAAGGCGAACGGGTGAGCCGAGATCTCAAAATTGTACTGACGGATCGTCGCGGCAAAACCCGCGTGCAGGAGACGCGTGGCTTCCGCCGCTATTTCGGCCAGGAAAAGCGTACTGTCATCTTTTACCGGGCGCCCGCCAACATCCGCGATACGGCATTTCTCACCTACGACTATCCGGATGCCCAGGTCGACGATGATCAGTGGCTGTATCTACCGGCGCTTCGCAAAGTTCGACGTATTTCAGCGTCCGATCGGGGTGACTATTTCCTCGGCACCGATTTCACGTACGAGGAAATTAAAAAAGAGAACAAGATCGAAATTGATGATTATGAGTTGACCCGTACGGGCGCGGAAACCGTCAACGGTCACGAGTGCATCGTGGTGGAGGGAGTGCCACGTTCTCAACAAGTTGCCAAAGAGCTCGGTTACAGCAAGGTGATATGGCGGGTTGATCCCACGATCTGGATGTCGCGTAGTAGTGACTATTGGGACGTAAATGGTAACCATCTGAAGACCATAACCACCCCGGTGATCGAGCAGGTTGATGGGATATGGACGGCGCTCGAAATTGACGTCGTCAACCACAAGACCCGCCATGCGTCTGCGTTTACTTTCTCTAACGTCGACTATGCCGCCGAGGTGTCGGAGAAGCTTTTCCGACAGCGCAGCCTGACGCGGGGTTTGTGATGCAGACCGCAAGATCTGCGTTAGTGGCGGTAGCGGTATTTATGATCACGATCATTGCACGCGCGGATGCACCAGAGGTTGGTTTTCAGGCACAGATTGGTATTGCCAACGCGGTGGAGCGGGGTGGCGATGTTCAGAAAAGTGAGTTGACCATCGAGCCACGCATGGATGTGTGGTTCGGAAACAATGTCCGGCT
>JAZDDD010000315.1:0-4762 GCA_036679545.1 Gemmatimonadota bacterium
GTACCTGCGCGCTCACCATAGGTTTATTTGTTGATGTCAGTCCGTGGTTGGTGACGGTAGTCGCCCTCATTTGGGGCGTGGCCGTCGTGGCTGATTCCGCTCAGTTCTCGACGGCCGTAAGCGAGTTGGGGGAACCAGAATACATGGGCACGTTACTCACCATGCAAACATCTATGGGTTTTCTTTTGACGTTGGTGACAATCCGCACGATCCCTTTGCTGTCGGAGTCTATTGGATGGCGATGGGCATTTGCACCTTTGGCAATCGGGCCCGTGGTAGGCTGTTGGGCCATGTGGCAACTCATGCGATCGTCGGATGCAGTGAAGTTGGCCGGCGGACGCGGTTGATGGGAATTGCAACATGGGTGCAACGGTTAGCAGATAAACCTTTGCCACAAGATCCGCGAAATCCACGAACTTCTTTCGATCACAACAAGGCCACGGAATCGGCGGAAAAAGAGCATGTGTTTTTTGGTTGCATACGCCCCGAACGCTGTCTTCCGTGAATCCTTCCTTCGAGATCGCAGGTGTAATTGAAGGGTTCTATGGAACTCCGTGGTCACATGAAGATCGGCTCGATATTCTCGAGTTCATGGGTCAGGTAGGGCTCAACACGTACTTTTATGCCCCAAAAGCCGATCCATATCACCTATCACGGTGGAGGGACGCGTATCCGGCGCGTGAATGGGAACAGCTCCACCAACTGAAGACCGCCGCCGATGCCCACGCCGTGACCTTTTGGTACGCCATCTCACCGGGCTTGACCATGCAGTACAGCGCTCAAGAAGACTACGACGCGTTGCTTGCGAAAATTGATACCGTCGCCACACTCGGCGTTCGCCATTTCGGTTTGTTTCTCGACGACGTTCCGTTGGAGCTTTCGCACTCGGCCGACGTTTCTCAGTTTCAAGATCTCGCAACGGCACACATCGCGTTAATAAACCAATTGCACGCGGACTTCGTGACACGCGGATACCAACTTGCGGTCACACCTACCGTCTATACGTCGGCGTGGGACGCAGCGGACTATATCGATCGTCTGGGAGCAGAAGTGCATCCGGACGTATATATGATTTGGACCGGGCCGGATGTCGCAACGTCCCAGGTTACACACCAACAATCGGAGCCCTGGAGCAATAGGTTGCGTCGGCGAGTTATTCTCTGGGACAACTACCCCGTCAACGACTTTGCACCGTGGCGTGTCTTTCTTGGCCCGCTACGTGGTCGCGACGGCCGCCTGCCTCGTACCACCATCGGCATTCTGTCAAATCCAATGAATCAGGCACACGCATCCATGGTGCCTCTTTTTACCTTGGCTGACTATGCCGCCGCCCCACAAACGTATGATGCAGATTCGTCTTGGCAACACGGCATCCGAACAGTACTCGGTGCCGATGCGTGGGTAACACTCCGTCCGTTCTTCGATGTGTTCGGTGGGGACGCCGCGGCCACAAACATTCTAGAACCGTTGCACTTCCTCCGCGACACAATCAACTTGGCATCCATCGCCAACACCGTGGCTGACTTGGAAAACGCAATCGCTAACGCGGTGGCTATCAGTTCCAGTACACCCACGTTCCGCAAAACACTGGACGAATTGACACCCATCGTCGCGCGGGCGCGCACAAAGATACAGACACTGCAAAACGATTCGCGTTATCGACTCGTAGAGGACCTGTTGGTGTTCGATACGGATAGCGAACAATTCAACGTGGCGCTGGTCGATGGGCCGTCAAAGCCGGATGGAGATCTGTCAGAGTGGCCAGCTGCCGACTGGTACACTTTAGAAGGCCCCGTCGATGGCCAGGTCTCCTTTGCGGCAGACGACCGGATTCTGCGCATCGCGTTGCGAGTGAAAACGAACGTGTCAATTCTCGAGGGCTCACACATCGGCCAAGGTACACACATCGGTTTGGTCCTCAGCCAAGATGGCCATGCCAACGAGATTTCTTCGCAAGACTTATTTGTGTTGATCGCGCCGCGCGGGGAAGACACCCCGGACCCACACTTCGTGGGTGCGATGAAGCTCGATGGATTCATGGCCAAGTGGTTGGCCGACAATGAGAATCTTACGTTTACGGATTTTCACATCACGACGCTTGGCGACACCGTCAGCAACCTGATGGCAGAGGTCGCACGCGGTCTGGAATTCGCCTCCAAACGATCGACAACTGGGTTCACGATGGAGATCCATGTGCCCCACCGAAACCAAGATCCGCGTTTTAGTCTGACAGTTTCGAACCGCATGGGAAGCAGAATGCGATCGTCATCGGTGGCGCGCCGGAACTATCCGCTGAACCCCAACACCTTCGTGACATTGCGGTTGCCGCGTTTGCGCGGGCAATAGTTAGGCGGGCACAGGGGGCGCGGCAAAGGCCCCGTCAGCCCACTCTACCGAACTTGCATACAACTCAGCGATGGCGCCGTCCTCAATTTCCAAGGAGTTCGCGACCTCGCTCAACGTCTCCCAATCTCCACGCTCGTACGACTGCACAATCCGATGCACCGGCGTGAGGGGAGAGTCAGCACCGAGTAACGCCGCGCGGACGTCACGGGAGACCCGCATGCCTTCGAGCGCTTCTGCGAGAGGTCTGTCCATCAGCGCATCAATGAGGGAGAGCAAGCCCATGAGGAACAGTTCCAGCTGACGGTGTTTCATTCCGATGAGCGGACCCAGCAACTCACAAAACCTGGCACGGACCAGCGACGTGACCACCAATTCTGTCGGCTTGTCATCGCCCATACCCGTCATTGCAACCAGCGACGCCCATTTCTTGATTTGGTGCTCGCCCAGCAATCGCACGGCATGACGAATCGAGTTGACCTCGTGACGCCATCCGAACCATGCGGAATTGAGATATCGTAACAATTTGACGGATAACGACAATTCTCGTCTGATGATGAGTTCCAACCGGTCAAAGTCCATGTCCGGTCGGTTGACCTCTTGGATAAACTTCAGGTAGTTCAACTTGAAAGCCGGAATGTCTTTGCGTTGGACGATTTCCGGTTTACAAAAAAAGTACCCCTGAAAATACTTGTATCCGAGTTCAAGGGCTTCGGTGAAGTCTTCGTGTGTCTCTACTTTTTCAGCCAGAAGTTCGACTTTTTCTCCTTTGAGTTCCTCGGCCAATTTCCGCCGTTCGTCCGAATCAGACAGCAGGAAATCCACTTTGATAATATCCGCCAACGCAATGAGGGGGCGATATTTGGGGTGAAAGACGAAGTCATCCAGCGCCAGCGTGTACCCCTGTTCCTTGAGTATCTTGCACGCTTCGATCACCTCCGGATCGGGATCGACCGTCTCGAGAAGTTCGATAACCGCATACCGCGGGGGCAACACGGAAAAAAGTTGATTGACTAAAACGGTGCGTGTAAAATTCAGAAACGCACGCCGTCCCGATGTCAGCTTGTCCAGACCAAACCCGAGCAAGCTTTGGTCGATCACACGCGACGCCGCAATGTCCGCATCGTGAAAGTCGAAGAAGTTTTGCATTCCCGACCGAAAGAGCAGCTCGTAGGCCACCACATTGCGCTTCCGATCGAAGATCGGTTGTCGCGCCACGAAAATATCCATTTACGGCACACTCTGCATATCTCGAATTTTCGTCCCGCCACCGCCGTCTCTTGAGTCTTCGGAAAAATTTCGGTCTACGAAACGGGTAACAGTGCTTCCGTGGAAGACCGGTTTCTCAAATAGCCACAAGGCACTACTTTCTTGCCTTCTTAACCTGAATCGACGGGGGCAGCAGAGATGGGTTACAAGATCGAAGAGATTGAGGGTATCGGAGCGGCATACGCGGAGAAATTGGCCGCCGCCGATATAACAACCACGGACGATTTATTGAAGCTTTGCTGCGACGCCAAGGGGCGAGGCGGCGTCAGTACGACAACTGGGGTGAGCGAGAAGGTCCTACTCACCTGGGCCAACAAAGCTGATTTGATGCGAATCAATGGCGTAGGATCGGAATTCTCCGACCTACTCGAAGCAAGTGGCGTCGATACCGTCAAGGAGTTGCGGACCCGAAACGCGGCAAACCTTGCGGCAAAGATGAAAGAAGTAAACGACGAAAAAAATCTGGCCCGTGTCGTGCCCTCGGAAAAAACCGTTGAGGGTTGGGTCGAGCAAGCCGGCACCCTGGACCCTCTGATCACTCACTGAGCACACCCGTAGCGTACGAACTGAAAAAAGGGAGCCACACCGGCTCCCTTTTTTGCTTCTGCTGCCGTGGCGTCAGGGATTCAACCAGTAGTTGACCTTGACCAGAAGTACGTTTTCAGCCGGCGTTGCGAAGAGGCTGCTCACACTGGGTCCGAGGTTAAATCCCCCCTCATTCAGAGCCCGTTGGCGTCCGTGTTGCCACACCAAGAAAATCGTCGAACCGAGTTTGTACTCCCAACGCAACACGACATTCGAACGCAGAGAAAGAAACGTGAAGTCGGGTCTTTGGATATCGGTCTCGAAAACACCGTCCGCATCAAGATCAAAGCTGACAGTCTCCACGCCTTCAATGACGGCTGACGACGGAACGACAGGTAGCCGCTCGGAAAACTCCGACGCGTTCAATGCCGCGACTTGACGATACCCGATGTACTCTCCGGCGGAGATAAATGGCTCCGCATACAGTTGCAGAGACAGGTTGGTCGACACGGTGATACTGGACCTCAGTGTCACGGCCGTTGTGGTCTGTTGCAAACGTCCGAATAGATACTCGGTGTTGCCACCGATGTCCGGTGCGTTGAGGAATTGCCATTCGCTCCGGTTC
>JAZDDD010000316.1:0-2513 GCA_036679545.1 Gemmatimonadota bacterium
GTCTGAAGGGCAGTTGGTTAACGTGTTGATCGAAGAGACGTCTACAGGGTAGCAGCAGGCGTCGGTAAAGTTTAGTCGTGCAGTATCCGAACATTGCCAAGGTGATGAGACGCACGGCGGTGGTGGTGGTTTGAAGCGTAACGTTCGCGGTGTAATACCGGGCGAAGAGAAACGTGACCTGTCAAGGGTTTGCAAGGTAGTAGTGGAGGAAGCTGGTCCCGTTGCCCGAATAAAGTACGAAAGTTGATGTGGAAAACGATTTGAACATGCTAAATCATTGACTGATGTGGACTTCCGTGACATTATATCGGGCGGCTTTCGGGGGAATGTGGAGATCTCCGGCCGTGGACCGGTGATCCCGGTTATTTGTGTCTCCTCAGGTTTGGATTTTTCGCGTCACCCCGACGAGCGGCACCCCAAGCTGCACCAGAACGACGCCCACAGGGTGACTCACCAACAACTCGAGATGTGACTGATCGATGACTGCACCGATCGTGGCAAACGATTGCCTAGCGATCGACGGCGGGGGCCGGGTGCGGCAGCACCCACTTGCTCCCTGGCCGTCGTTTGCACAGGGTGAGATTGATGCAGCCAGTGCTGTTTTACGGTCGGGCCGTGTAAACTATTGGACCGGTGAGGAAGGGCGTTCGTTCGAACGTGAGTTCGCCCAATTCGTGTCCTGTAAGCACGCCGTCGCCATTGCCAATGGGACGGTTGGACTGGAACTGGCGTTGCGCGCCATGGGTGTTGGGGATGGGGATGAGGTGATCGTGACGAGTCGCTCGTTTGTTGCGTCTGCGTCAGCCATCGTGATGTGCGGCGCCAGGCCTGTTTTCGCCGATGTGAATCGGCAAGACCAGAATATTACCAGACAAACTGTGGAGGCGGTCCTGTCGGCCCGTACACGCGCGATCATCGCGGTACACTTGGCGGGATGGCCTTGTGATATGGATCCGCTCATCGCGCTCGCCAACGAGCGCGGTTTACGGATCATTGAGGATTGCGCCCAAGCCCACGGGGCAACGTATCGTGGAAAGCCCGTGGGGTCACTCGGAGATGTAGCTGTCTTTTCGTTTTGTCAGGACAAGATCATGACCACTGGTGGAGAGGGCGGCATGTTGACGACCTCAGACACCGACATCTGGAAGCGAGCTTGGGCGTTCAAAGACCACGGGAAGAGCTACGACGCGGTTTACAACCGGAAGCACGCGCCGGGTTTCAGGTGGTTACATGAAACCTTCGGGACGAATTGGCGGATGACCGAGATGCAATCGGCTATCGGTCGCGTTGTTCTGAAGGCACTTCCCGCTTGGGTCGATCGTCGACGGCAGCACGCGCAAATACTCGATGAAATGCTGAGTGCTTTGCCCGCAGTGCGCGTCACGATCCCACCGGCCGATATAAAGCATGCCTACTATAAATACTATTGCTTCGTACAACCAAATCGACTCAAACCCGGATGGGATCGCGATCGAATCATGAACGCGATTTCCGCAGAGGGCGTCCCGTGTTATAGCGGGAGCTGCTCTGAGATGTACCTCGAGAAGTGCTTCGAGATGAACCAGCTTCAACCCGAGCAACCGCTCACAGTTGCACGGGAGTTGGGCGAGACATCCTTGATGTTCCTTGTTCACCCTACGCTGGACGAGGGGGACATGTGCGACGTCGGACGTGCTATCGAGAAAGTGATGGGCGAGGCTTCGTAACGGGTTTGTGTTTGGTATATAAAAAAACCCGTCAAGGCGGCAGTTGACGCGCTGATCGCAGGGGCCGCATTATTGGCGGCGTTTGGTTTGAAGTTCGGGCTCTCGGTTCCGGCAGACATCGCGGGCGCGATTCCGGTCATATTATTCGTGGTCGTGCCAAGTGCGGTTCTGTGCAACTATCTGTTCGGGGCTTATCGCGGCATTTGGTATTACACGAGTCTGCGCGAGGCTGTGGCACTGTCGCTGAGTGTCGCCACGTTCACGGCACTGTTGTTGGGGTTGGGATGGGTCATCGAGTTGCCGGCCACCGTGGCGCTCATTTACGGTGCGTTGTACTTGCTTGGCGTTGCCACGGTGCGTGGTCTGCGCCGGATACAGGTCACAGCGAAAAAGAAGCGCGGTTTCCGAGTCGATGGTCCTGCGACGAAGCGAACGCTTTTCCTCGGCGCGGGAGACACCGCGAACTCGCTTTTGGGTGACCTGCATAGCAGAAACCACCATGATTGGCACGTCGTGGCGTTGTTAGATGACGATCCGGCAAAACAACATCACAATATCCACGGTGTGAGCGTTCTTGGCCCGACCACCGAGCTTGAGCGTATCGTGAAGTCATGTGAGATCGACCACGTTGTTGTCGCCATGCCGTCGGCTAACCCGGTCGTTATTCGGGACTTGGTAAGTCGGGCCCGTAAATACGGTGCGTCCGTCAATGCGGTTCCGGCCATCGATGAGTTGATACGAATGAACCAAGGGGCAAAGAAAAAGGACTTGGTCACGCTCAACGATCTAGTGGACTCCAAGGAAGTC
>JAZDDD010000317.1:0-6545 GCA_036679545.1 Gemmatimonadota bacterium
CGCTCGGTATGCGTCACGCAGTTGCGCGCGATATTGCCACCCAAAGAACGAGAGCAATATTACGAACGTAGCAACGCCAAACGCTGCGAACAGATTCTTCAAACAACCCCCCAAAAATGCAACGTTGAACATTGAACGTTGAACGCTCAACGCTCAGCATCAACGCTGAACGATCAACATCAACGCTCAACCATCAAGATCCGTGACGGTACGGGGCACCTAACTTTGCGGGCCCGTTTGCAGGCCAATCGAGCTGACGCACATCGGAAAGATACTTGAGCGTTGAGCGTTGGGCGTTCAACGTTGAGCATCGCCGTCCTCGCAACACTTTAAGGAATGCGGTACTCCCACGTGTCAGAATAACGGGTCGCTCCGCCGCCGCCGTACAGCATCACCAGCCGGCCGACGGGGTCGAAGAACATGGCCGATCCGCTGCGTGGCTCGGGCGCGTTGGCTGTGGCTTGTGGGGTCCAACTGCGACCATCGTATTCCCAGGTCCCGCCCACGGGACCGCCGTCACTCATCCCGCCAAACAGGATCACGCGGCCCCGGTCAATATCATAGGCCATTGCATGACCGTTGAGCGCCGGCGGGGTGACCGGCGTGGGGATTCTGGCCCACCCCTGACCGGTCCATTCCCACGTGTCGTTCAGAAGGCCGCCCGCGCCCCCAACCGAACTACCACCGAAGAGCACAACACGTTGACGGACAGGATCGTACGCCATGGCGTGTCCAACCCGCGGCGACGGCGAAAGAGGGCTGGCAATCTGCCGCCAGCTCGATCCGTCCCATGCCCAGGTGTCACCGAATGCCAAAGATGGACCCGCGGCTCCGCCAAAGAGGAGGACAGTCCCTCGAGCAACGTCGCGGACCATGGCGTGACGAGAGCGTCCGGCTGGTCCGCGCGGTACCGTCAACTGAGTCCAACGCGCACCGTCCCAGAGCCAAAGATCGTCCAGAACCGCAAACCCGGAGTTACCACCGAAAAGAATGATGCCGGCGCCGTCAAACGCTATCGCATGATCCACACGCGGCGGGGGCATTTGCGCAGGCCGTGCTTCGCTCCAACCATCCGAATTCCAAAGCCACATGTCCGACAATTGAGTGGACGCCGCTCCACCGAACAGGACGGCATTGCCGTTTATTGGGTCGTAGGCCACGGCATGACCAACCCGCGCCGGAGGAACACCCGTCACTCGTTCGAGCCACGTGACCGGGACTGCCGGACTCGTAATTGGAGCGATGATGAGTTCGATGGTGTCCACAGATGCAATCAATGAGTCTGTTGCGTTCGCCGATGCGATTCGGATGGTCCCGCTGTCGGATGTGATGGTGGAGTTCACCACACCTCGACGCCCACTTTGCCATCGTACCGAGACACCGGGGACAACGTTGCCGTGTGCATCCGCTACGATCAGCAAAACAGAATCCGGATTGGATGCGTCGGCCGAAGCGGAAGGAATCTGCAGGAGACTTGCGGGCCGATCTGGGGAAGCAACGGCGGCAAAGGTCACCGCCGAATCGTCGATCCCGGTTACGATGGCCCGGGCTTCCAGAGAACCGACCAGGGAACCCAGTGTCCAACCAGAGGAGGCGACGCCGCGGTCGTCGGTTGTGGACGTCACCGGCGACAACGCACCCCCTTGCGGTCCTGCGGACCAGACGACGCGTACACCGGCAACACCGGCGCCATCTGAACCAAGCACACGAACCTCGAGCAAATCATCTAACGCGTGCCCGGCGGTTCCCTGACGCTGCTCCGAATCGACGGCCTCTACGCCCACAACCCTGGGCACGCGTGGTCCGCCCAGATAGGCATCGGCCACCAGCGCCGCTGCTGGGAAGAGGATGAGGGCAACCAGAAAAAATCCGCGCATTTCTGTCCAGACTCTGTGACATGTTTTGAGCGTTTGGTCCATCGACGCTCTGGCGTTCAACGGTCGCTCGGGGGTCCCCTTGCCGAGCGAGGCGGGTATGCGTAACTCAGGACGTTAAACATCCCAAGGAGAATTCGTTGACCAAGCGAGACGATAAGACGCGCGTGACCATCCTGACCGAGAACTATCGAATTGTCGGCGACATCCACCTCGTGGCTGGCGCTCGTCTCACCGACTATCTGACCGAAGCAAAATCGTTCATCGCGGTTACGGATGCGCAAGTCACGGACCACTCAGGGCGCGAGATCATGAACACCGCCTTTGTAAACGTTAACAGAGATCGCGCCGAAGTCATCGTGCCGGACTGATCAATTGCTTACGGAGTTTCCTCAATTGGCAACGTTCGCAGTGGTCGTGCCACCCGGTCTCGGCGTTGCACATCACCTTTGACGTGAAGCTTCCATATCAAAGGCGCGTCCTCCTTGACCTGTATCGGGATATATACGTTTCCGTTTTGCGAATCGAGCAACATGGTGGTCGTGCCACTCAGGGCGAGCTGAAAACGACCTGCAGCCATTTGGTGACCTCATTTGAGTGTTATTCAATTTAAGCTGCCAGCTGCCCGCCACCAGCGACCCTGCCACTCCCGTATGCCTTTAGTTAGCCAGTGCCCGCCAGCGCGTCAACAATGCAAGAACCTCACCACACACCCTCGGCGAGGGTGGCGGTCGGGCGGTAGTTTATCCAAGACGCAGCACGCTGACGGGGGATCGGATTACTCATATCGAACAGCGCCCAACGGAGTTCAGGAGATTCGCGCACGCACCATTTCTTCCAATGCGACCCGGGGGCAGACTGCCCCCTCGATGTAATCAATGAGAGTGGTGGCCACTCCACGCACCCGTTTTTCAACCGCTTCGTCGCTACAGTTACCATCTTCGTCAAAAACACGCCTGACGTTTGAGACGGAAACGGGACCGGGTAACACCATCGCGCCTACGTGAGAACAAACACCGCGAAGTTGTTCCAACGACTTAATGGCACCAATGCTCCCGGCTGCAACACCCAGCAAAGCGACGGGTTTCCCCGCTAAGACCGAGGGGAACCCGAGGTTTTCGATGAGGAGTTTCATCACGGCGCTAAAGGTCCCATGATATTCGGGTGTCGCGAGTATAACGCCGGTGGCGTTGGCAACCGTGTCCGTGAGCATTTTCGCGTCCTCATTCCCCGCCGCCCCACCGGGGAAGGCCAGCGTCAATTTTGCAGGATCTACGGCATCGACAGTCACTCGTGGATGCTGACGGCACTGATCAATAACTAGGTCCAACGCCATCGCGGTGTAATTCTTCGGTCGCACGGTCCCTAGAAGCGTGACAATCCGTATGGGCTTTTTCATATCAGTTACCATCTCGTTCAGACGATTGAAGACTCCTTGCATCGCCTCCGTATGTGAGCTAACCTAGCGCCCGACGACCAGTTTGGCGTACTCACATCCCTCGGAGATCGCCGAGATGAGCACATCACGATTAGTTGTCGGCGCCCTTGCTTTCAGTCTACTCGCCATCGCCTGTCTGTTCTTGGACGCAACGCGGATTGAGGACGACATCCGCACCCGTTCGCTCCAAGCATTGGCCTCCGCGGGACTCGCCGATGTCGCCTTGGACGTCAGCGGCAGAGACCTTTCGATTTCTGGACGTCAGATGCGCCTCGACCAAGCAAACGTCGCACTGGCGACCGTGACAGGGATTCGGCGGACAACGTATGAGGCCGTGGCGGAACCGGCACAACCTCTCACACCACCATCCCCTCCCGCCGCACGCGAAGATACGATGGAGGAGCGCATTCGTGATCTCCTTGCCGGACGACCCATTCGGTTCCGTACGGGGAGTGCTCAGTTGTTGCCACAGAGCCAAGCCATTCTCGACGACTTAGCCCCACTGTTACGCGGCACCGATCTCAACGTTGAGATCGAAGGCCATACGGACGCAACCGGGAGTGCACGAGGCAACCTCAGGTTGAGTCAGCGGCGCGCTGAATCCGTCCTAACGTATCTGGCGGGGCAGGGTGTGTCCGCAAGTCAGATGACAGCGACTGGTGTGGGAGCTGCGCGACCGATAACGACGAACGGTACGGCCGCCGGGAGACAAACCAACCGACGTATCGAGTTCAACGTCACCTCACCCAACTAAGAGCCAATGTTCTATCTCATCGCTCAAATCGTTCTCTGCCTGCTCGCCGCTTTTTTGTTGGGCGCATTAATCACATGGTTATTCATGCGCGGCGCAAACGGAACGGCAACCGAAGATGCCCAGGCTCATGCCGTAGCCCGCACGGGCAAACTGGAAACCGAACTCGCCGCCGCGCGGGCGGGCACCGAGAGATACAAAGTACGGTCGCAAACATTGGAAAAGGACCTTGCGGCGCTACGTGGACGCATGGATGGGCTGCGAGGTGACCTCGAAAAAGCAAAGCAGTCCGGTAAAGAGAGAAACGCGGGCGCGGAGAACGCCAAACGGGTCGCCATCTTGGAAGCAGAAGCCGTCACGTTACGAAAGGATAGCCATAAGGCGGAGGAGGCGGCCAAGACCGCGGCCGCTCGGGCCGGCGAGTTAGACGCACTCGTCAGTTCCCAAAAAGGGAAGTTGGGATCATTCGAAAGTGAAGTCGCTGGGTTAGCCGACTTGCGACGAGAGTTACACACGACCAGTACGTCGCTACGACAACGAGACCAGCGAATAGCAGTCTTGGAAAAAGAGCGCGAGTCAGCCCGAACTGCCGCGGCCAATGACACGGGGTGGCAGGACAGGGCCAGGAAGTTCGAATCCGACCTCGGGGATCGGGAGTCGCGTGTAACGGCATTGACCGCTGAGCTTCGGAAAGCGCGCGAGGATTGCGCGGACACGGTCCGACGGAAGGACGCCGAGATTGCGCAATTACGACTCGCAGGAAAGCAGCGTGTACGGGCAGAAACACAAGCATCGGATGCCGAGCAAACGAAAAAAAGTTCGGAAAGCGGGACAAAGCGCGACGATCTCAAGAGAATCAAAGGCATCGGCTTGGTCCTCGAACGTTTGCTTCACAAAAACGAGGTGTACACATTTCAACAGATTGCGGATTGGACACAGGAAGATGTCGATCGCGTGGATGTGAAGTTGGAAAACTTCAAAGGCCGAATTCGCCGAGATGACTGGATCAAACAGGCAAAAAAATTCTGTAAGGAGTAATCACGGTCCGCAACACGTGCGTTATCGAAGACGGTCCAACGTGCGATATTGAATGGCTTCGCTGACATGTTCCATTCGTACATCATCGCAGTCGGCCAAATCAGCAATGGTTCGAGCGAGCTTAATGATGCGATGATACGCGCGTGCAGAGACGTTCAGCCGATTGATGGCCGCCTTAAGTAGTTTTTCTGCCACATCTTCGAGCGTACAAAACTTGCGCAGGTCGGCCGTTGCCATGTGGGCGTTTGCGTATAAATCTTCTCGATTGGCAAATCGTTCTAACTGACGTCCGCGGGCCTTGGCTACCCGGGCACGTACAACGGCACTCGACTCTCCGGATCTTTCGCACGATAGATCACCACGAGGGACGGCGGGTACATGCAGATGGAGATCGATCCGGTCTAGTAAGGGGCCCGAGACTCGAGACAAGTAACGTTCGACCATCGTCGCCGAACAGGTACATGTCCGTGCCTCATCACTGGCATAGCCGCAGGGGCAGGGATTCATTGCCGCGGCCAGAATCACCCTTCCCGGAAAACGTACCGTACCGGACGCACGCGAAATCGCGATGAATCCGTCCTCCAACGGCTGCCGCAGCACCTCCAGCACGTTCTTCCGGAACTCAGGCAATTCGTCCAGAAACAGTACGCCACCGTGCGCGAGACTGATCTCCCCGGGTCGCGGTGTAGAACCGCCTCCAACTAGTCCCGCATCGCTGATGGAGTGATGTGGGCTACGGAACGGACGTGTGGCCACCAACGCGGCTCCGGGACGTAACATGCCGGCTATCGAATGAATCTTGGTTGTCTCTACCGCTTCCTGTTTTGTGAACGGTGGCAAGATGGTCGAAAGCCTGCGCGCTAACATCGTCTTGCCCGAACCCGGTGGTCCAATCATCAAAACGTTGTGCGCACCGGCAGCAGCTACTTCCAGCGCCCGTTTGGCCTGCTCCTGGCCCCGCACATCCGATAAACTGAGACCCGATTCCAACCGTTCCGCCGAGAATGTTTGCGTATCACGCCCACTCGCCAAACCAACGTCCCCGGCAAAAAAAGCGACAACGTCTGCCAGAGAATCAGCGCCTAACACGTCCAACCCGTCAATGACACTCGCTTCGGCGAGGTTTTGACGCGGGACGATCAAACCCTTCACACCGGCGGCACGGGCACCAGCGGCGATGCACAATGCCCCACGCACCGGGCGGACATCACCCTCGAGTCCCAACTCACCGACAACCACGTAATCATCCAGGGACGGTCCGTTGACGCTGGCCGGCCCCGTGCCGTTTGCCGCACTCAAAAGCCCCAAAGCAATTGGCAGGTCAAACGCAGAGCCCGATTTCTTGATATCCGCGGGAGCGAGGTTAACCGTGATTCGTTTCAGCGGAAACTCAAACCCCGAGTTTACCACCGCCGCCGCAACCCGTTCCCTGCCCTCCTTCACG
>JAZDDD010000318.1:0-2626 GCA_036679545.1 Gemmatimonadota bacterium
GTGTTCATGACGAATGCATCACCTCAGCATCTCGGCGAATGTCTTGTCAGCGTTTGCAACTTTCATCGTCATGTTCGGATCATCGTAGGAAATCCCGCACGTTATGCTTGTCGCTCCTTCGCGCTCGAAATTGGCGTGATCAGCATTCACAGACACGATGTGAAAGTTGAACAACGCGCTATGTGGGGTGGTTTCCATCTGCGACCGGACCTCTTCGATGTTTCCCTTCAGATAGTACGCAACATCTCCGTCGATCACGGCCAATGTCAAATGCCCGGTGCGACGCATGTTGCTCGCGGTTCGACTGTCCGAATATATGGCGAGCCGAAGGTTGCGCGAATCGAGAGCGATGACCTCGAAATGACTGAGCATGGCCACATGTGGGAACCCGTCCTCGTCCACCGTCATGACCAACACGACATTGTGAGCGTGCTTCTGGAACCCTTGCGGACTGAATCGCTGGAGGAGATCAAGCGGTAGTTCGGGGCCTATGAGCCTTGTCACTCGCTTGGCATTCTGTAAGACGCCTCTTTGCCACGCACGTTCACCCAAGAGTCGGTAAGTTGGTCGGACCTTAGATCGGTGTTGGACCCTTGTCAAGGAACCCGATTTCGCTCGCCGAACACGTCGCGTATTCCTATAATAGAAGCTGCCGGCAGTGAAGTCCCGAAAACATCGTCGGATTGACCCGCAGAAATGTCTTTTACGATGGAGACCTGGCTAAGATGATGAGTCGCATCCTGAGTTGGCAGCGCCGATCCTTTCTCTCAATCACGTTCATGGCGGTGCTTTTTGGAACTCCACAACTTGCGCCGGCTGGAGTGGTCGCTCAGGTCTCCTATTTCTTTCCTGATGGCGAGACGTTCGACGCCAGTATTCCATCGCCCGAAGACTTTCTTGGATATGCCATCGGCACGTTTCACACCCGTCACGATAGAATCGTGTCGTACATGGCCGAGCTTGCCCGGTTGTCCGACCGTGCGGTGTATCAAGAGATTGGCATGACGTACGAGCACCGTCCAATGCCGGTACTCACGGTGACGGCGCCCGAAAACCACGATCGTTTGGAAGCTATACGTACCGAACACCTCGCGGCGTTGGACCCCACGGCGGATGCCGTAGCAAACCCGAATCGACCGGCCCTTGTACATCTGGGGTATGGTGTGCATGGCAACGAAACGTCGTCAGCGGAGGCGGCAATGTTGACGGCGTACTGGCTCGTGGCGGGTAGCAGCCCTGCCGCAAGCCGTTATAGGGCGGAGGGCGTATTCCATATTGAGCCGGTGCTCAACCCGGACGGCCGCGATCGCCATACGCAGTGGGCCAACATGAATAGGGCCGAGCCGTTTGTCGCTGACGCGTTGGATCGAGAGCACAATGAGGTGTGGCCGGGTGGCAGGACGAACCACTACTGGTTTGATCTCAATCGGGACTGGTTGCCGCTCGTCAATCCGGAAAGCAAAGCGCGCATTGACTTTCATCATCGCTGGCGGCCACAAGTGGTAACGGACTATCACGAGATGGGGGCGAGCAGCACGTACTTCTTCGAACCGAGTAAGCCAATCGGATCGTGGAATCCGTTGCTGCCGGAGCGGCTTTACACTGAGATCACCGTTGATTTCGCCGAATATTGGGCCGAAGCTCTTGATGAGATTGGGTCGATGTATTTCACGAAGGAAGTTTACGACAACACATATCCCGGATACGGCTCGACCTATCCCAATTTCTTGGGTGGGCTAGGCTTAGTTTTTGAGCAGGCCAGCGCACGCGGTCATATTCAAGAGAGCGGGCATCACGGTACCCTGACGTTTCCGTTTGCCATTCGCAATCACGTTCGAACGAGCTTGGCAACGGTACGTGCCGCAATCGAGCAACGAACCATATTGCAGCAATACCAACGCGACTTTTTCGTTTCAGCGTTGACCGAAGCGGCTGAGTACGGTGTGGATGGATGGATATTTGGAGACCCAAACGATGCCACGTTGAATCGAGAGTTTATCGATCTTTTGCTGCGGCATCGGATTGAAGTGTATGACTTGGATTCCCCCCAAAACGTAGACGACACGACGTTCGAACCCGGAGGCGCGTGGGTGGTTCCCTCTAGGCAACCGTTGTACCGGCTCGCTCGCTCGATTTTCGAACGCACCAACACATTCGCGGACAGCGTGTTTTACGATGCGTCTGCTTGGACAGTCAGCCTTGCGTATGGAATGACGGATGCGGAGTTGCGTGGGGTAAGTCTGCCATTGGGTGAACGTATCACCGATGTGCCGGCGCTTGGCAGCGGAAATCGAGTGGCGCGTAGCAACATCTCCTACCTGTTGGATTGGAGCGATTCGGGGGCGCCACGCGCTCTACGGTCTCTGCAAGCGGCCGGTGTTCGCACCGAAGTTGCCTTCAGCCCATTTACTGCCCAAACCACGGACGGCGAGGTGGACTTTTCGCGTGGTTCGATTTCGATACCCGTGGCTGTTCAGTCGCTGGATGCGGACTCGCTCTTCACGGCTGTTTCCAACGCCGCTCTTGATGGAATGGTTGCTATCCGTAGTGCCACGAGCGCACTGTCCGCTCGTGGTGTTGATCTTGGCAGTCGCAGCTTTCGACCCGTGCGTTCTCCGCGGGTATT
>JAZDDD010000319.1:0-5590 GCA_036679545.1 Gemmatimonadota bacterium
TGCCGGCACCGGCGCATGGGACGGTGCGTCTGCCTCCGAGGGGGCGTACCTGGTGGCGCTCGAAAACGGCCTCGATCTCTCTCAACACCGTGCCACACTTCTGACACGGGAACTTGTTCGCAATACTGACGTGATCCTCACGATGGCCCGTCGTCATCGCACGCGTGCCGAGGAACTTGGTGGTCAGGGAAAGACGTTTGTCCTGGGCGAGTTCGTCGGGCGAGAGGGAGACGATGTTGACGTGGCCGATCCGTTTGGCGGGAACATTAATATCTATCGGACGACGTACGGTGAGATAGAGAAGATGGGAAGACCCGCGGCGGAAAAGGTCGTCGCCATGCAGGCCAAAGGGCAGGGGAAGTCCGATTGAAGATTCGAGGGAGTACAAAGCTGGTCGTGTTGATTGGGGAACCCGTGGGACATTCACTGTCTCCGGCAATGCAAAATGCTGCGATGACGGTTCTCGGCGTGGACGCGGTGTACGCTGCGTTGCCCACTCCGGCGGCGGCGTTGCCACACGTCTTGCGGGCATTCGCGGCAACACATCTGGCAGGGAATATCTCGGTGCCCCACAAGGTGGCGGCGGCCGGTTTGATCGTTCGTAAATCGGATATCGCCAATCGGCTAAACGCGGTGAACACCTTTTGGAGTGACGGAGATCGACTCGTCGGTGATAACACAGACGTCGGCGGTATTCTGTTCGCACTGGAAAAGGTAGATGCGGACGGACCCTGGCTCATGGCGGGGACCGGCGGGAGTGCCCGCGCGGTGGCGGCGGCGGCGGCCCAAGCATCCGTTAAATTGCTCGTGAAATCACGAGCAGCACATCGCGCCCGCGATTTCGTAGCGTGGGCCAAGTCAATCGGCGTGAATGCTCGACTCGACGACGGAAGTCAAATCGGTACGGCAATCAACGCCACACCGATGGGAATGGGAATGGCCGACGGCAATCCCATCCCGATGGAACGACTCGATGGATGTGGTGCCGCGGTAGACCTGGTGTACAAACCCGGTGAAACCGGTTGGTGCAGAACATGCCGTGATCATGGAATTTCGGCAATCGACGGGCGGGTCATGTTGGTGGAACAGGGTGCGTTGGCACTGGAGCGTTTTTTCCCGGGTGTACAGGCGCCGCGCGAGGTCATGAAGGGCGTGGTCGAGGCCGCATTGCGTCCCACGGCGGCAAAACGGTAAACGATGCTGCGTGCCCTAGAACGGTTTCTTTTGCCCAATGTCTGTATTTGTTGCGAGTCGCTTATCGCCCAGCATGTCCCCGACGACCTTGTCTGTGGCATATGTTGCAGCCGGATGCGGGCCGTGGGTGTCGGGTGTTTGCGTTGTGCACATCCACTGCCACCCGTTGGACCCTGTCGATTTTGTTCGGCGTGGACCGAATCGTTGGTTGACGTCAAGAGTGCCGTGTGGCTTGATGACGAGGCGCGTAAAGTTGTCCATCAACTGAAATATCGGCATGCACAACGTCTTGCGTCGATGATTGCCGACGTGGTCGTCAAGATGCTGCCGAAGCCCACCGCGGGCGTTTTGGTTCCCGTACCTGTCGCGTCGAATCGTTTCCGAGAACGTGGTTACAATCAAGCCGCGCTGATCGGTGTTGAGTTAGCAAAACGATGGCAGCAGACTTTCCTTCCGAATGCATTGAAGAGGGTCACACAAGCGCGGTCGCAAACGGCTTTGACGCCGCAGCGCAGAGCGGCCAACGTTGCGAGCGCATTCGAGGGTAGACCATTGAGTACCGCTCGGATTGGAAACGGCTCCGTGTTGATCGTGGATGACGTGCTCACCACTGGGGCCACCATCGACGCCTGCGCCCGGGCTCTCCAAAACGCTGGCTGGAAGACTATCCGCTCGGTTACATTCGCGCGGGCAAAAACGTACTCCCTTAATTCTTTACAACGAGGTTAATCGATGCCGATACGGATTGGCATTAACGGGTTTGGTCGGATTGGACGCAACGTTTTCCGAGCGATTGAGCGAAGTGGCAAGGCGATCGATGTTGTGGCGGTCAACGACCTCACGGATGCAAAGACCCTGGCCCACCTGCTTAAATACGACTCGGTCCACGGCCGGTACAACGGAGAGGTGTCGGTCTCCGGCGACTCGATCACCGTGGATCACGAGAAATTCAAGGTGCTCGGGCAACGCAACCCGGCCGATCTCCCCTGGGGGGATCTGGGCGTGGATATCGTTTTGGAATCCACCGGCATCTTCCGGGACAAGGAGAGGGCGTCTCTCCACCTGAAGGCGGGCGCGAAGAAAGTTGTCATCAGCGCGCCGGCCAAACAGGAAGACATCACGATTGTGATGGGCGTGAATCACGAGGACTATGACCCCGCGAACCATCATATCATATCGAACGCAAGTTGCACGACGAATTGCTTGGTGCCCGTCGTCCGGGTCATGCTGGACGAGTTTGGATTCGAGCGTGGGTTCATGACAACCGTGCACAGCTATACGAACGATCAACGCATTCTAGACCTACCGCATAGCGATCTTCGCCGAGCCAGAGCGGCTGCTATCAATATCATTCCGACAGATACCGGGGCGGCACGAGCCACCGCGCTCGTCATACCGGAAGTCAAAGGTAAGTTGGACGGTGTGGCGCTCAGAGTGCCGACCGCCGATGTCTCCATTGTTGATCTGACGTGCGTCGTGAACAAAGCTACGAGCATCGAAGCCGTCAACGAAGCATTTCGGAAGGCGGCGGCCGGCTCTCTCGCTGGCGTTCTCGCGGTGAGTGATGAACCGTTGGTCTCTTCCGATTACATCGGGGATCCGCACAGTAGCACGATAGACGCGCTGAGCACGAACGTCGTTGAGGGAACCCTGGTGCATGTTTCTTCGTGGTATGACAACGAAATGGGATATTCCAGCCGTTGCCTCGATTTGATCGAGCATATCGGCAAGCAGTTGTGAAGCGAACCGTCGATGCGTTGGACGGACCGGCGTTAGAAGGTCAGCGGGCGTTGGTTCGAGTGGATTTCAACGTCCCGTTGGACGAAGGGCGAGTGGCGGACGATACGCGGGTTAGGGCAGCGATGCCAACGATCACGTGGCTGCAGAGTCGTGGCTGTCGAGTGATTCTCATGTCGCATCTCGGCCGGCCAAAAGGAAAACATGTGTCATCGTTGTCGTTGAAACCCGTGGTTTCGGTGCTGGAAGGTCACCTCGGGGCGCCGGTTGCGTTTATGGATGATCCCACGACCGAAGCCGCGGTTCAGCAAACACGACGAATGAAACGCGGAGAAGTTGTCCTCGTAGAAAACGTGCGTTTTTGGCCGGGCGAGGAGACAAACGATACAAGTTTTGCCGGTACGTTGGCGCGGCTTGGCGATATCTACGTCAACGACGCGTTTGGGGCTGCGCACCGCGCTCATGCATCGACTGCGGCACTGGCCCGCGTTGTAACACCCGCGGTGGCGGGTTTCCTTATGGCCAAGGAACTAGAACATCTCGGCAAGGCGCTCGGGGAACCTGAACGTCCATTCATTGCCGTCATTGGTGGTGCAAAGATTACCGGAAAGATTGACGTAATGGAGGCGCTGTTGCCGCGTGTCGATGAGATCCTCATCGGCGGAGCGATGGCGTGTACGTTCTTTCTGGCGATGGGGTTCGAGGTGGGTGATTCGTTAGTGGAAAGAGATCGCGTGAAGACCGCAGCCGACTTACTCAGCCAGGCGGACGGGAAGCTCATTGTCCCCGGGGGGGGCGTCGTAGCAAAAAGGCTTGCCAGCGATGCTGAAACGAAGACCGTCTTAAGAGACGGCGTAGAACCGGGCTGGGCCATCTTCGACATCGATCCCGCAACCGCGATGGACTTTACAAAAAGAATTTTGGCCGCCAAGACCATCGTGTGGAATGGCCCCATGGGAGTGTTTGAAACACCTCCCTTTGATGCTGGGACGTTCGCTGTGGCACACGCGCTGGCCGAAGCAACAAAGCTCGGTGCTACGACAGTCGTTGGCGGGGGCGACTCTGCCGCCGCACTTGCGGACGCCGGATTGCAAAACGAGGTGACACACCTTTCAACCGGCGGCGGTGCATCGCTCGAGTTTCTGGAGGGGAAGCCGCTTCCCGGAGTCGAGGCGCTGAACGACGCATGAGCGAAATGATCTTTGCAGCGAATTGGAAAATGCATCACGGGCCGCAAGCGGCCAATGGATTCTTCGACGCCCTGCTAGCCGATCATCGGCCCAGCCCTAGCAGAGCGGTGTGGTTTTTTCCTCCCGCGATCTCGCTGGCCGCGACCGCGAAGCGTGTCGAGGGGCATCCGGACCTGCTGGCAGGTGCGCAGAACATTCATTGGGAACCGAAAGGGGCCTACACAGGAGAAACCAGCGTATCCATGGCGGCTGAGGCAGGTGCCCGCGCGGCGTTGGTAGGGCATTCGGAACGAAGACACGTATTCGGCGAGACTGATGCCGAAACCGGAAAAAAAGTGCGTGCCCTCTTGGACGCAAAGCTGACTCCGGTGTTGTGTGTGGGCGAAACCATTGAGGAGCGCAACGCCGGTTCCACGGTGGCGGTAGTCTCGAGACAGCTGAGCGTGTTAGACGGTTTAGGTCGCGAGGCGCTCGACAACGTCGTGATTGCGTACGAGCCGGTGTGGGCCATTGGCACCGGGTTAACCGCCACGCCCGAGGATGCCACCGCAACTCACGCCGAGATACGGGATTGGTTGGTCGGGCACGGAGGTGGCGCGGAGTCCAGTCGAATCCTGTATGGCGGAAGCGTCAAACCGGGTAACGTGGAATCCTTGATCGCTCAAGATGGAATTGACGGCGTGTTGGTCGGAGGCGCCTCACTGGATCCATCATCCTGGAGCCAGATATTGAACGCTGGTGTCGATTGACGCTTCACCTTGGGGCCGGGTATCTTGCCCTCAGAAAAGGAGTGTCATGTTCGCGTTTTTGATAGCCTTGCTAGTTCTTGATGCGGTGGTGCTGAGCGTTGCGGTTCTGCTTCAATCCGGTAAGGGCGGTGGTTTAGCCGCACTTGGCGGAGCGTCTTCTACGGATTCCTTCCTCGGCGGCCGCCAAGCCACAACCGTTCTTACAAAAGCCTCGTGGTGGTGCGGTGGCATTTTCCTCACGCTGTCGCTCATTCTGTCCGGCATGGGCACACGTAGCACCGGCCCACAGTCTATTCTGGAGGGTCAAATCCAGGCGCCCATACCCGTCACCAGCCCGGCTTTGCCACTCGATATCAACCCCGACGTTCCGGCCCCCACCACCGATACAACGAACTGAGGACTGGTTCCCTGGGACCACGACCGGCGTACGTACTGTTAGAAGACGGCACATGGTTCGAGGGGACCGCCAGCCACGAATTTCCTCCCACACCTGGTGAGGTGGTTTTCACCACCAACTTATCCGGTTATCAGGAGGTGTTCACCGATCCGTCCTATCTGGGACAAATCGTGGTAATGACCGCGCCGATGATCGGGAACTATGGCGTCAACGACGAGGACATCGAGTCGGCGTCGGGCGCGATGAAGGGCGTTGTGGCGTTGGGTTCCCAACCTGACGACCAGGTACGCGACGTCCTGCGACGTAGCCCGTCGATGCGGGGT
>JAZDDD010000032.1:0-8762 GCA_036679545.1 Gemmatimonadota bacterium
CTTGCACTTCATATAGTCCAGGGTTCGCGCTATCCATTCCGCCTCCGCGTTTAATTGTCCGAGCGAGAAATCAAAAAGCGCCTCAAACAAAGTCTGGTAACGGTTGTTGATCAATCTGAATATTTCCTAGACGCGCCAACTCCGCGTCAATCGCCTCGCCCCGCGCCTGCAAGGCCGCTAACGCCGAGCCCGCTTCAATACCGGCCAATGGAGCATTCCCGGGAGAACGGAGGAATAGGTCGGGCGGAAATTCTCGAGCACCGTGATTGTCTGCGTGACCAATGCCGCCCGCCCGAGATTGGTCACGGTGTAAACTTTTTTCGCTTTCGCTTCAGCGGGTTTTTTTGCCGAAATCAATCCCATCTTGTCAAGCTTGCCCAACACAAAATAAATTGAGGAAAAGCCGATCTTGGTCCATTCGCGCATATCACGTTGTTCAATCACCTGCTCAAGCTGGTAGCCATGGCGCGGCATTTCAGCAACCAAACCAAGCACCATCAATTCGGCGTCTGTCAGTTCTTTGACGTCCATATTCTAGTAATAGAATAGTGAAGCCAGAGTATCAACCCTACGTGGTTGTCGCGACGGCAATAGTCATGTCGCTTCTTTCGCAGTCGATGAACGCCCAAATCGTAGAAAATATTGGAACTATTCCAGTAAAAATACCGGAAAGTTCGGGGGTCGCCGCGAGCCGAACCTTTGAAGGCATACTGTGGACACATAACGACTCCGGGCATCGGCCCCTCCTATACGCCATCACGTTAAGCGGTGACATAGTCGCGGAACTGGCGGTGCCCGGCGCGTCGATGCGTGATTGGGAAGATATCGCCATCGGCTCGTGCCCTTCGGTCATCGTAACCACCTCTGGTTACTGCATTTATATCGCGGATACGGGAGACAACCTCGAGCGGCGGCAGGCTGTCCGGCTCTATGTGCTGCCAGAACCAAACCCTCGCACGCCGGCCATGACCGAAACTGAGCCGGCGATTGAGATCAACTTCCGGTACCCGAATGGCGCCGTTGACGTCGAAGGGATCGGCGTGGACCCGAGCGGCATAGTTTGGCTGGTGACCAAGGGCCGCCGCTGGCCAATTGAACTTTACTCGCTCGATTTAGAACCGATCCGGTCCCTCCCACCCGCGACCACCTTGGAAGCTGTCGCGGTGGATACGCTGAGCCTGCCCCGGGTGCCGCTGGCCGGGTGGGTCACTGCGGCGGCGGTATCTCCCTCTGGCAACCGCTTGGTAATCCGCACATATGTTGATATTTACTTTTATGATCGAACCCGAGACGGTCGGTGGATCCCCGCCCCGCCCGACTGTCATATCGGTGCCATCGAGCCCCAAGGAGAAGCAATCGATTTCCTAGATGAGGGAACTCTCGTATTGACCAGTGAGACCCTGCCCAACCGCCCGGGACCAATCCACCGAGTGATCTGCGAGTGAAGAAGACCCGCGTGTTCACGATGGCGCTGGGCCTCGGTATCTCGATGTCGGCGAACGTTGCGGCGCAGCAGCCGGAGATTCCGATTGATGTTCGCAGGTTGACCGCGGCCCGCGCCTGGGTGTCGTTGAGTGAACTCGCCGCACACACCGGCTTTTTCGCCAGTGACGCGTTGTACGGCCGCGCACCGGGAACACAGGGAGGTCAAACAACCGAGCAGTACATTGCGACGCACTTTCGACGAATCGGCTTACTCCCCGGTGCACCGGACGGGACCTACTTCCAAAAAATTCCGCTCCGCGGTATAACGGCAAGTCCGGTGGTGACGGTTGAGATCGGCGGGCGCACCTTGTCGCTCAATTTCCCTGGCGATTTTGTCGCCATGCCGCAGTGGCCCGACACAACACTCATCACCGGCGGTGAGTTCACTTTTGTCGGTCACGGAATCAGCGCGCCCGAACTGGATTGGGATAATTTCAAGTCCAATGACCTCGACGGCCACGTCCTGTTGGTTCTTGCCGGCCTTCCCGGTGCATTGAACGACTCTCGCCGGTATGCCAACATCCAATACAAACTCGAAGAAGCCGTTGCGCGAGGAGCGACGGGCGTGCTTTTCGTGCATTCCGATTCAACAGTCAGATTACCGTGGCCCGCCTTACGAAATCAGTGGACGCGCGAGTTGGTTCGGCCAATCGATGCACAAAGAAGCGGACTAGACTTTTCGGGTTGGGTCACGCATGCCACCGCGAAACGAATTTTTGCAGAGGTCGATATTGACTGGGATGTTCTTGTCCGAAGGGCGTCCTTGAAAGAATTCCGACCGGTCAATATCGGCACTCACATTTCAATCGACATCAAAAGCAGGGTGCGTTCTTTCGAGTCGGCGAACGTCATCGGCATGATTCGAGGTTCTGACGTACCCGAACGATCCGTCGTCATCACCGCAAACCACGACTACCTTGGCGTCGCACGTGGATCGACTCCCCATTTCGGTTTACAACGGTGCTAGGGTCAACGCCGCAAACTTATCCGGATTGCTGACGATGGCCGGCGCACTTGCCGTAGCGGGCGTCGTTGCGCCAACCACACTCACGTTCGTCGCTGCAACGGCGGGCGAATCCGGTGGGCTGGGTATTCAATCCTTCCTTTGGGGGCTTTCCAACGCACGCGAATCACCACATGCCGCAATCATAATCGAGGAGGCCAACCTCTGGGGGCCAACCGACGATGTTGCGATAGGCGGGAGTGACCAGATCGAGCGGGACGATTTGGTCGCGACCGCTGCGGCAAGCGAAGGACTCACTCCGGTGTCGCTGACGGCCAGGTACGAGCGTTCAGCAACGTCGGTTGGTAGCGCGAAAACGGCGTTTGTGCGGGCGCGAATACCCTTTGCATCTGTTGGAGCGGGCGCGGTCCTGAGGGGCGGGGGTCCCAGTGCAAGGACGCTGGCCATTTCGTCTTATTACAACAGCCACTTCGGCAGGACGTCAGATAACTTATTGCCCTCGTTTGACTTCGAGGGACTGCAGTCGCAAGTCCGATTCTCAATCCGGCTTGCATGGGCCTTGGCACAGGTCGGTGCCGCACCGACCAACTGAGCGGCCACGGAGGTCGCCGACGAGAAGCGACCTTCGGCTCAGATCGTTTTCGCCGGAAAACATGTAGTTGTTCTCACAACTATCGACGGAAGTTGCGAATAACCTGGCCCGAGTTGCCATCAGACTTCGCCCGCTTTTCGAACGCCTCCTCATCAAGTCGTTTAAACTGTTAGCTATGGCGGTCGTTTAGTTGTAGTAGCATTATGTACTACCATGGAAAAGCTCGACCTCACACCGTTCGGCTTTACGCCAACAGAAAGCAATGTATACGCGGAGCTGCTGTCCGGCGGCCCATCAAGCGGGTACTCGATCGCCAAGAGATTGGGTATCGCACGAGCAAACGCGTATCAGGCATTGGATGGACTTGCCGCAAAAGCCGCCGCCGAAGTAACTGTGGACCGGCCCAAGAGATACCGCGCTACCAGATCCGACACCGTTTTGGCGCAGGTGATTGGCCGGCAATCTCAGCTATTGGATCGTTTGGAGCGGCAGTTTGCCAGCAGTCCGATGAGCGCCACCGAGGATATCGTAAAAGTTGAAGGCCAGCGCGCTATAGTAGACTTGGCCATGAGAACCGCTGCCCGCGAAGAGCGAGCCTTGCGATGTGTCGGCACACCAGAATTTCTCTCCTTACTTGCGCCGGCCTGGCGCCGTCGGGAGTCTGACGGACGGGAAACCACAGCTTGGCTGATTGGTCGAGGCAAAGTTCAATCCATCGAGTGTCGTGATGAGATCAACGAAGCCGCTCTGGAACAGCTGTTCGGAACCGATGTATTTCTCCTCGCCGCTGGCGATACCGTAATGGCCGCGCGGCTTCGCGACTTAGAGGTTAACGGAGTATGGTCTAGCGACCCCACCATGGTCGGAACGGTTAGGAGCGCCATTGTGGCACTAAGCGGTAGTAGGATGGAAAATTGGCCCGGATTCTAATTCTCGATGACAAACCGGAGGACCGAGCGGCTCTGCGAGGCGTGCTTGGCGCAGATGGGCACCGCGTGAAGGTGGCCGAACATGAGAATACCGGATTCGCCCTGTTGAACAGCGAACCATTCGATCTCGTCCTGCTGGACCTGACACTTCCCAAAAAAGGAGGCAGTCGGGTCTTGGTTCAGCTCGCGCGGGAATATCCAGACGTCAAGATTCTCGTTACCGCTCGGGGCGGGGAAACGATCTCGACGCGACAGTACCTCAAAATCGCGGACGACCGCGGAACGGTTCGGGCCCTTCCGAAGCCATTCGACCGAACACGTTTGACAAGAGCAATCGATGTGATGCTGGAGGGTGGAGAGTGGCAGCGGCGCGAAGAGCTTGGCTGAGGTGAGACGAATAGGCCGATTGCCGAACGACACCGTTTGGCAACCGGCCTACGTCATGGCTCGGCCAGATCAATTCGGAACGAAGTCCAGATCTAACGTGGGCATGCGGTGCGAACCATTCTCATCCGGCCGCCGCAACGCCGCATCGAGTACCGCGTTCAAATTTGAAGCCGGCGTCACATGGATCCGTTGCCGTTCGTCATCACTCAGATCTTCTAAGTCGGCCAGGTTTTCGCTTGGCAATATGATGTTTGTGATGCCGGCACGAAACGCCCCAAGGATCTTTTCTTTGACACCGCCGATGGGTAAGACCTTGCCGGAAAGCGTTACCTCGCCAGTCATGGCGATGTCGTGCCGGACCGGCAAACCCGCCAATGCGCTCACAAGCGCGGTGGCCATGGTAACACCTGCTGACGGTCCATCTTTCGGAATGGCACCAGCAGGAACGTGAATGTGAATGTCTTTGTCGGACAGACGTGAAGGTGACACACCGAGGATTTCCGCGTTTGCCTTCGTATACGAAAGTGCCGCCCGCGCAGACTCTTTCATGACGTCGCCGAGTTGACCGGTGAGGACCAGATTGCCCTTACCCTCCATGACGGACACCTCAACGAACATGATGTCGCCACCGACGGGTGTGTAGAACATGCCTGTGGCGATGCCGATCTGATCCTTGGCAGCAGCGCGTTCCGGATGAACACGCGGTCGACCCAGCAACTTTCGCACATCATCTGCCCCGACCTCGAAGTGTTCGATTTCACCACGAGCGAATCGGCGCGCGACTTTGCGGGTGGTACGGCCAAGTTCACGCTCCAGTTGCCGCACACCGGCTTCCCTTGTGTATCCAGTGATCAGGTGACGCAGTGCTTCGTCACCGAACTTGATCTGTTCCTGACTGATACCGGCCTCTTTAGTTTGTCGAGGGACAAGGTATTGTCTGGCGATTTCAAGTTTTTCTTTTTCGGTGTACCCGGTGAAATCCACGACCTCCATTCGGTCACGCAAAGGACCGGGAATATTCTGGACGAAATTTGCGGTGGCGATGAACAGCACCTCCGACAAATCGAACGGCACACCAAGATAATGATCAATAAAGGTGTCGTTTTGCGCCGGATCCAACACTTCTAAGAGCGCAGAAGACGGATCGCCCTGGAACGAGACTCCGAGTTTATCAATTTCGTCAAGTAGGAAAACGGGGTTTTTTGTCCCCGCCTGTTTCATACCTTGGATGATACGCCCGGGCAAAGCACCGACATACGTGCGGCGGTGACCGCGAATATCCGCTTCATCACGCGCGCCGCCCAGGGAAATCCTCACATATTCCCGGCCCATGGCTCTAGCGATGGATTTGGCAATCGATGTCTTACCGACTCCGGGTGGGCCCGCAAACAGGAGAATCGGGCCGCGCGAGGAGTACTTGTCCGACGCAACTTCATCTTCTTCAGACGCCGCCGCGGCGGCATACTTTAGTTTTCGCACTGCCAAAAACTCGAGCACTCGGTCCTTTACGTCACCCAGGCCATAGTGATCTTCGTCGAGCTTGAGTTCCGCGTCATCGAGATTGAGGTCGTCTTCACTGCGCTTATTCCAAGGCAACTCGACAATCGTCTCTAAGTATGTCCGTATCACCTGAGCTTCGGTTGATTCGCGTGGTGCGCGTTCCAAACGACTCAGCTCACGTTTGACTTCGCTCCAGACATCTTTGTGGAGTTCGAGCCGTTCTAATCGCTGTTTGAGTTCTTCGATCTCTGAGGACTCTTCCTCTTCCCCAAGTTCGCGTTGGATCGCTTTGAGCTGCTCGCGCAGAAACATCTCACGCTGTCGCGACCCGATCTCTTCTTGCACTTGAGATTTTATGTCTTCTTGCACGTCAAGAAGTTCAATTTGTCTTTGTGCGTGAACCAGCACGCGCCGTACTCGCTCTTCAACATCGAGAATCTCGAGCAACGCTTGACGTTCTAACGACGCAACATCGAGATAGCCTGCGACCAGATCCGCGAACGCACCCGGATCGGTGACATTGTCGAGTACCTGTTGGATGATGTCTTCGGAAATACCCGTCTTCCTGCCAAGCTCCACCGCACGTTCGCGCATTTCCTTAAAGAGACCCGCGAAGGCGGTCTCAGCCGGATCCAACGGCGGAATATCTGCAGCGTACTCAACGACGGCCTCGAGGTAACCCTTCTTCTCCTCAAAGCGCAGACCCGCGCCGCGACGTTGGCCATGCAGCAACAGCTGCATTCCGCCCAGTCCACGTTGGACCTGTTCGATACGGGCGATGGTACCCATCCGGTACAACGAATCCGGACTCACTTTTTCAATGTTGTCCCTTTGCGTCACCGCAAAGACCAGGGGCGTATCAGCCCGAAGCGCCGCCTCAATACCGCGGAGAGTTCCCGGCCTGCCAGCGGCGATTGGCGCTGACACGCCCGGAAAAAGGACTAACTCTCGAAGCGGAAGTATTGGTAACCGAACGCGGTTCGATGTTTGGTCAATATTCTCAGTCATATATTCCTCCGTCCTTATGCCCGACCCCTTGACCCACCACTATTGGACCAGTCCTTGGCCCACCCATTGTGGAGGGGGCACCTCGCGTGCCACCCGAAATACAGTTATCGGCAGTAAACCCGCGCCACTTTGGCGTTGATGAATCTGACTGGCAGAATTAACGGCAGTTAAGTTGACTGCCGTTTTGGCATGATTACTGGAGAGGTTTTTGCAGTAGGTCGGGTGGTTGGTCAGGCTCGAAAGAGGAGCCGCGCATCTTTCAGTTTGGATCGCAAGTCATCGTCGGTCAGCTCGTCAAGCGATCCGGCTGTGATGTTCGCTTCGCGCATTTTTTCTGCGGGATCTGACCGACAGGTAAAGCGTATTATGTCCGACGGGCCGGGCATTGAAGACTTACCGTCCGGTCCGACGATACCAGAGGTTCTACCGACTCGTTCGGCCAACCATTGCCGTTTCGAGTCATCATTGAAACTGCGCGTAACTTCGTCCAAGGCTCGTAGCTCACAGGTTGCCAGACACTTACAGCCCAGGTAATCTACGACCCTAATGGTCCGGCCGCTACGTAGCCATTTGTCGGCGGTCTTGGGACCGTGGCTCGGGGGAGCAACTTCCTAGTTCCACGCACAGTTGACCCGTTGTGTCCGGCACCGCCGGTCCTTTTTGATTGCCAAGAGGTATGGGAGACGAAGCGAGGCCATCGCTAGCCGCACGTCTAGCTGACTCAATCGGCGACGAGTATGCCGTCGAGGGCGAGATTGGGCGCGGCGGTATGGGCGTTGTGTTTGCTGCACGGGACCTTCGATTGAAACGTCGCGTGGCAGTGAAAGTCCTACCGCCGGAACTTGCCTACCGATCGGAAATTCGCACGCGTTTCATTCGGGAGGCACAGACCGCCGCAAGGTTGTCACATCCACACATCGTCCCAATCCACGACGTGGGTGAAGCCGAGGGACTTGTGTACTTCGTCATGGGTTACGTCGATGGCGAGTCACTTGGTTCACGTCTCAAACGTCGTGGCCGGCTCCCAATTGAAGAGGTGCGGCGGATAGCAAAAGAGACGGCCGACGCGATCGGTATGGCCCACACCATGGGCATCATCCATCGCGACATAAAACCCGACAACATTTTGTTAGATGGCACACGACGGCGTGTCATGGTTACGGACTTTGGCATAGCGAAGGCCTTGACTGACGTAGGCTCAAGTACGTTGACCGGCACCGGCGTGGCGATAGGAACACCGACGTACATGAGCCCTGAGCAGGCAGCGGGAGAGGGAGAACTAGACGCTCGCTCAGATATTTACGCGCTCGGCATCGTCGCCTACGAGATGATTACCGGCAAGGTCCCATTTAAGGCTCCGTCAGTTCCGGCAATCCTCATGAAGCAGATCACGGAGCCGGCGCCGGACCTTCTGACCTCCAGACCAGAAGCACCCGAAGAACTTGCCTCAACAATCATGCGCTGCTTGGAAAAAGATCCGAACGAGCGATGGCCCACGGCAGACTCACTGCGCCGCGCATTGGAGAGCCGCTCATCCGGTCCGTACCGCCCGTCCGGCGGACGACGTAGCAGAACAAGTGAGGCGCGTCCGCGTGCACGAACAAGCTCGGATCGATCCCGGTCACGCCGCAGCCTTGCAGACGTTTCGGCGCCGCCGGCACGCCGCAACCGACACGACCGGATGGAACGGAAGGACAAACGCCATCCGCGTGGTGATCAGCCTGACAAAGAGTTTGGTGAAGCGAAAATCGTCCGCGACTTTCGCCGTGGTTTTGCGTCGTATGTTTCGGTCAACGGCAGCCTGATGCTCTTGAACGTGCTTACCACGGGTTTAGCACCGCCGTGGTTTTTGTTTTGCGCCGTCCCGTGGGGGATGGGCCTTGCCTCTCAATACGGA
>JAZDDD010000320.1:0-9478 GCA_036679545.1 Gemmatimonadota bacterium
GCACCGTCGGCACCGCGATCAGTGCAATGATCCAAGCCGGAGCCAGAGTCCACGCAATCTCCAACACCGTGTGACCGTGAATCACCTTCGGGTCGGGGGCACCGGGTCTGGCCCGATAACGCACGAGCACATAAACCAACGCGCCTTCCACCAACACAAACACCACGATGGCAAACCAGAAGATCATCCGAAAGAGATCGTCGGCGGATTGGCCAAATGTCGTGGTGGGGTCGAATGTCGTCTGGGGAAACGGGCCCCGGCACGCGGACACAAACAGCAAAAGCGTCACCGCCAGTGCCTTCGACGAGAAACCACGCCAGCAAAGGTGGTAACCGATATCCATACGTTCTTTACGGTTCCGGAGCAGTACTATCGGGAAAGGCCTCGAATTCGAGGTTGGCCACATGGTAGCATCGGCCAAGCCTTGGGTCAACTTATCCAAACTTTATCAAAACTATACCCAACTCAAACCTGCGACGACCCGGGGAAGACACCCGAGTGTAGATTTGCACAGCCATGCAAGACCTGTTTTTACGCGTTCGCGAAGCCCTAGCCAAACAATATGATATTCGTCGGCTCGTCGGGACCGGTGGGATGGCGGCAGTTTTCGAAGCCTGGGACCCGCTCCTGGCCTACAGTGTGGCAATCAAGGTTTTGAAACCCGCGCTCGCGACAGGCGTCCCACGAGAACGTTTTCGACGCGAGGTAGCGGTCGCTTCGAAGCTGCATCACCCACACATCGTTCCGATTCTCACCAGTGGAGAAATAGCCGGAGTGGTCTACTGTGTGATGCCATTCGTGTCCGGCGAGAGCCTGCGTCATCGCTTAATACGCGACCAAACCGTCCCCCTCGCGGAATCCATCCACATCGCCGCGGAGATCGCAAGCGCACTGCAATACGCCCATGGGCATCGCATCGTACACAGGGACATAAAACCGGAAAACATTCTCCTGTCCGAGGGACACGCACTCGTGGCGGACTTCGGTATCGCGCGGGTAATGCTGGACGACGGGTCGAACCTGACCATTACCGGCACGGCGATCGGTACACCCAACTACATGAGCCCGGAGCAAGCCACGGGGAACAAGGTAGATGGCCGGACCGACATTTACAGCCTAGGATGCGTCCTCCATGAAATGATCGCTGGCACACAGCCATTCGCCCATTTACCAACCCCATACGCTAGGACACCCGAGGAACGCGCCAAACCTGTCAGCCACTATTCTCCTCAACATGTCCCACAAGTCGTCGACGAGTTGATCGTCAAGACCCTGGAGTGGCAAGCAGATGATCGGCACGGTACCGCGGCCGAACTACACAACGCTCTCATCAATGCACAACAGGCGACCGGGTTACCCTCAGCGACAACGACCGGTCGTAGGTCCACACGAGGCTGGGCGGTCCTCGGAGCCGCAGCCACGGGAGTTCTGGCCGCGGGATTACTGGTTTCTCGATTTGTCGGACCGCCGGCCTACGCTCCAGCCCAAGTCGCCGTCGAGCTTGCGTCGTTCAACGGGCCGGCGCGCCACAGAGCGCTCGCGGGCACGTTTTCCGACGACTTGATTCGAGCCCTCGGCCAATCCGTCGGCATTGGCGTAATGACGGATACCGCCACGGCACCGGGAAACCGTACGCTGGATTACGTGCTCAGCTGGACCATGCAAGTCGATACCAGCAACGGCGCCCTAGACGCCCAGATCTCAGCGGAACTCCGCCCATCCGGAAGTACCGAAGCGCTTTGGACGCTCCCCAACATGGACGTGTCTATGACTCTGGATGACCTCTCGGACGCGAGCGCCGCCTTGGCTCGAGACGTGGCCGCCGCGATCAGGGCGGAAGACCACCCGAAACGGTGAATCTTGCCTTTGGCTTTGCGCCGGTCTGCCGATAACTGGAGTACCAACAGACTACGGAAGGCCGAAAGATGCGTGGGATCTTCTTGGCAGGCGTGGCAGCATTGTCGTTCGCGGCGGGTTGTACAGACCGCCACCGCTCTACTGGCAGTACTTTGACACGACGTCAGCAGGATTCGATCCTTGGCGAGTCTCGATTGCCCGGTGCACAGGGCGTTCGCAATGCGCTCGCCATCGTCGATTCAGCTGCGGCTCGCGAAGCCAGACTTGAGTCAATCAACCGCGGACAACCCTAAGAACGAACTTGGTCCCGACACGGATACCATTCAGCCCCCACCCCTAACGGGTCACTCGGGCCAAAACCGAGTCGCAAGTTCGTCCACCCGCGGATCACCAGGCACGGCGTTTTCATCCAGCACCGATATCTCCACGACACCCCTGGTAGATGTTGTGGCAAAAACAGGTCGTGCATCCAATTCGGGTCTCTTAAAGAATCCTTCATGGATCTGGTAACCCAACTCCTTGGCGACCTCCAAGACACGGTTGCGTCCAATACTTGGTAAAATCCCCAAATCCAGAGATGGTGCGCAGAGCACGTCACCAGCAAACCAACCCACGGCAAACAAAGTCCCCTCGGCGACGAACCCTTCTGTCGTGAGAAGCAATCCTTCATCGGCTCCAGCATCACGAGCTTCGGCACGTGCCCGATCAAACACATCACGGTCAGTCGTCTTCACTCTGTAACCACCGTGTACCTGTGTTACGGTGCGAACGTGCATCGGGGCGCTAGCCACGAGCGCCAGATTCGTAACACGCAACTCGCCGCCGTCCCACGTGACACGCAGCCTTTCGTCTGACAGGGTTTGCGCATTGAGGATTGCGTGACGCAACCGGACCGGTAGTGGGAGTCCCATCGCAGCGCTATTCGCTTCCAAGCGAGCGAGGTGTTGTTCCAGAAACGGAATCGAACCATGTCGAACGCGAATGCTTTCGTAGACTGATGGCAATGGGTTCCTTGCTGACGTTTGTTGGTGCCAGCGACCAGCGACCAGCGACCAGCGACCAGCGACCAGCGACCAGCGACCAGCGACCAGCGACCAGCGACCAGCGACCAGCTACCAGCTACCAGCCGAGGCTAGGCGTCGTCGATGCCATACGCAACGAAAATGTTGGATCTTTGGCACACCGCAATCAAAGGCATCAACGCGAAGGTGGCGAGTAGCAGACAGCTGGCAGCGGGTAGCTGGCAGCAGGCAGCCAATCAACCGCGAAGCGGCTGATTGCCAAGCGGCTGATGACCAATCTCCCGAACGTCCGCGCCTCGTAACTTGCCCATTCGGTATCGTTGGAAAAAAAGTATAACTCGATGGGCAATCCGTGGGGGCCTGGCTGCCGTTGCCGCACCAACAACGTCATGTCCTGATTCACTTTTGGATGGTGACGCAAGTATTCAACGATGTACGCCCGAAACGTCCCGACGTTGGTGAGACGCCGTGCGTTGATGTTGGAGGCATCTTGATATCCGAGTCGCTCGTTAGTCTCGCGCAACTGTTTTTGCTTGGCATCGATATACGTGACGAGCGCATCAACACGCTTGAACGTGGCTACTTCGTCGTCAGTGAGGAACCGAATTGAGTTTTTGTCCACGTGCAACGATCGTTTGACCCGGCGCCCACCCGACTTCGGCATGGTCCGCCAATTCTTCATCGACTCTTGAATTATTTTATAGGTCGGAATCGTTGTGACGGTCTTGTCCCAGTTTTGAACCGTCACGGAGTACAACGCGATGTCGATCACATCTCCATCGGCATTGAATTGCGGCATTTCGATCCAGTCACCCACTCGTACTAGATCGTTCATGGCAATCTGGATACTGGCAACAAATGATAGAATCGTATCTTTGAAGATCAGCATCAAGACTGCGGTCATCGCACCAATGCCACTCAAAAATACCAGTGGAGACCGATTCAATAGGACAGCGACGACCAACACGATGCCCACGAGATACAACGCAATCTTGGCAACCTGTACGTATCCTTTGATGGGATGCGTCTCGCGCAACGGCGTCGTTCGATAAAAATCAACGATGGCACTCAACGCCCCGTCGACGCTGCGAATCACCGTAAACACCATGTACGCCGCCGCTATGCTCTTGGCAACCGTGACTAACGGCAGCGTCAGACCGGGAATAAGGGGGACGCCATACAAAACCACGGCCGCCGGCACCAGATGAGCCACACGGTCGAGCACGTTGTAGCGGACGAGATGGTCGTCGAAGGTGGCCACTGTTCGCGAAGCCAACCGCGCGATAAAACGCGCCAGCTGTTTACGGGCAACGACGTCGGCCGCATACGCGACTAACAAGACAAGCGATATCCCCAATGCCGTATCCAAAAAGGGCACGGCTTGGAGCCATTCAGCGTTCAACCAACCTTGAACGATCTGGATAAAGCCTGAGGTGTTGCTGCTGTCTATTGGACTTGGTATCTGTTGATTCATAGCGTATCGTAGTGTCTCGACTTACGCCCTCTCGACTCCCTCCCGCCCGCGAATCGTACGGCATATCTTTCGCAACCAAGAGCCTAGAAACATCCCGCACCGAGAATTACGATAAACTTATGAGTATCCTCCGCAACGCGCTGCTCTGGGGTTCGCAGAACAAGTGGCTCGAGGGCCAATTCCGCCACCGCACGTTCGCACAGAAAGCCGTTTCCAAATTCATGCCGGGCGAAAGTTTCGACAACGCGCTGACGGCCAGCGCAGCCCTTCAAACCCACAACATTGGATCAATCGTCACCCGGCTGGGCGAAAACGTTAACTCAAAGACGGAGGTTGACGGCGTCATTGACCACTACTTGACCGTGCTCGATAGCGTGAAAGACCGGGGGTTGGACGCGCATATTTCGGTCAAACTTACGCAACTCGGGTTGGACATCGATGCTGATATGGCGTACGAAAACTTGGAGCGATTGATTGTCCGTGCGCAGGAACTCGAAAATTTCTTCTGGATCGATATGGAAGCGTCGGAGTACGTCGACGTAACATTGGAACACTACATGCGCGCACGCGCACGTTACCCAAACGTAGGTGTTTGTGTTCAGTCCTATCTCTTCCGCACCGAAAATGATCTAGCTTCGCTCCTCGACGCCGGCGGTTGCATCCGCCTAGTCAAAGGGGCATACAATGAGCCGGCGGGCATCGCCTATCCACATAAGAAGGACGTGGACGAGAACTACTATGCATTAGCACGTCGCATGCTGGAGCATTCGGCCTCGGTGCCGGGAGCGGGACCCAATGGAAAGCGGTATCCGCACGCCTTGGCCACCCACGACCTATCACTGATAAATCGAATCGCAACGGCCGCGAAAGAAATCGGCACCCCCAAAGACGCGTACGAGGTTACCATGCTGTACGGTATTCGTGTCGCCGAGCAACGGCGGCTCGCGGCGGCCTCAATTTCCACCCGTGTCTTGGTCAGTTACGGAGAGGCTTGGTTTCCGTGGTACATGCGGCGCCTGGCCGAACGACCCGCAAACATAGGATTTGTGATCCGCAGTATGATGTGGGACTGAACGAGGTGAGATCCCCGAGGTCCCGTCCGGACAGCTCAGGACTTATCTTTACATATGCTGGAAAAAATCATCGAACAGCTTCAGACCGAAGTTGGGGTCCTGAACCACGAGCTGAACATCATCCTGCCCGCCGCGCTGGAAAAAGCCGTGGCCAATGGGGATTTGAAGGAAAACGGAGACTATCACGCGGCTCTGGAACGACAGGGGTTCGTGAGTGCGCGTTTGAGTCAACTCCGCGGCAGACTGGTCAAACTATCCTCCATCGATATATCGAAAATCCCGGCAGACAAGGTGGGGTTGGGGTCGCATGTACGCGTAAAAGACCTGGACACCGGTGACTCGGAATCCTACGAACTCGTCGTTCCAGACGCCATCGACTTCGACAAGGGGCAGATTTCTGTGGGATCGCCGCTCGGCTCCGCGTTACTCAATAAACGCCCCGGTGATACAACGGATGTGCGATTGCCCATGGGAACACGAAAATTGAAGATACTCAAACTGACCACATTGCATGACTTGGCCAAAGAGGATTTGAAGTCCTCCTAAAAACCGATCGCTATGCCGGCCCTCGACAAACTCTGCTGGATCGGCACACCTATGTCGTTGGCACGCCGGTCAATCCGTTGAAATTCATATTCCGCATGAAAGCGGAAACGACCGTTCGCCGTTCCAATTCCCGCGCCGAGTGCAAACTCGAACGCTAACTCGGCGTCGCCACCGCCGGAGAATTTTGGACTCGGCAGAAAGGCGCCACGCACCCATACACTGGCAAGGCGGTTCAACGCATTTTCCGAATACACACCAACCCGAGTGTACCCAACACCCTGCGCAGCAAACTCCGGACTGACGTACCGACGTCCGCCACCAACCTCCAATGCCAGAAACTCTGTGAGGCGGTACGCGCCACGGACATCAATCTGCGCGAAGTCATAGTTAGCCAGTCCGGCCGAATCCGGATCGATCGTGACAGAATGTGCCCGCGCATCGATCTGGAACTTGCCGAAGCGCAACTCAATGCCACCGCCACCACCAGCGCCAATTGCATCGCGCGCGCCGCTGATTTCCTGATACGTGACGGCAACGGCATCCACTCGAAACCGTATCGTCTGCGCATCGATGCTGGTCACGCCGAACAGACACGCACCAAGAGCTACGATGGCGACGTTCTTCACAAGCCACCGGGCCGGGGCAATGGCACAATCGTCACGTAGGTTTGACGCCGTCTCACCTCGTTGTCGGCGGCGCGATCGGCGTTCAAACGTGCGAGATCCTCTCGCAGCAGCTGGTTATAGAGAACGTTTCCCGGCACCGAGATCGGATCCGGCTTCTTGAGACTCATAACAAAACCCGTCACGATTGCGACAAATGCCACTCCACCAATTTCTCGGCGCGCCGGACTTCCTAGCGTTGTGTTTTCAAGAGCCAAGGATGCACCGGATGCAAACGCGGTATACAACGTTGCCAAACCAAGAGGTTTCCAGTCTCTGTCTGGTTGGGTCAACTCGGGAAGGGTGTCTCGATCGGGGTGGTTCGTTAGATGGGGAATCGTATCAACAGGCTGGTGACGGACTTCAAAACTTCTTCGAGCCGAGTATTGATCTGCGCCAAACCGCGCATCTAACACCACTTCGTACATACCCGGCGGTACCAGCACAGAGTCGAGGTCCATCAAGTTCCAATGAAGGGTCGTTTCGCCATCGACGACCCCGATTGAATCGACCCGGGCCCGCTGACCCTCACCTTGTACTCGCATCACCACACGGCCAGGACGAGACAACGAAAACCGGACCGGCATGGTTGCCGATCCGCCGATAAACGTAGAGCTGTCTATACGGACACTGCGAACAACCAATACCTGCCCGAGCGCCGACGCATAAAGTGACGTGATGCGAGGTGTCACCCGAATTGCGTCAGGCTCTCGATCAGGATCTAAGAAGATGAGGTTTCGAAAAGCACTTACCGCCTGCACGTTGGAGTCGAGGACACCGTAGGTGAATCCTAACAACTCCCAGGCTACAATTCTGTCTGCTACTGGAAGATTGGGTTTGGCGAGGGCCCGGCGCGCCGCAGGGATGACGGTTCGGAAATCGAGAGTTTCGTAAGCCTGCTGGGCTCTTGCAACATCGGCGTCTTGTTGCCCGGTGAGACCCAGGGTTGAACTGACAACGAAACAGACACAAGCCAAGGCAGGCTTAGGGCTCAACACTACGATCCACCACATACAAGGGTGTAAGATCTACCTATCCGAAGGTTCGGCCTAACTACCACCGTATCGATTACGGTCTCGCAATTTTCCCGCTCGATTCTTATCTCGTGCGACCCAGCTGAGGCCTCGTGCTCGAACACCGTGGTTTCCTTTACGAACTTGTCATCGATGTACAAATCACCGAACGGGACCGCCCTGACCGTAATCCAACCCACTGGATCGGGCGGGGGCTCCGCCGCCACCTGTCGAGCAGGCGGTTGTGTTTGCGGTCGGGATCGAACGGGCGGGTCTTCCAGTTGCGTTTCAGGACCTTCAGAGACAACACTCGTACTCTCCGCAACGGCCGGTTCATCAAGAGGTTGAGTAGCAAGCAATGCTGTCGAATCGATTCTCGACGCCAGTGTAGTGCTCCCACCATTCCCATCTCGAAGCGGTTGATTACCCAACTGATTCGCCGCCTGTGGCACGGAGGCCACGGCTTCGGGCCCCGCAAAACCAAACCGCTCGAGCAACCCGCTACTCCAACTCCAATACCCTCCACCACCTAACACAAAGAATAACATGACGAGGGATACCACCTTGAGCGACCGCCCCCGATTCCGAGTGCCACCCAGGGTCGTCGTGTGACTCACCTCCGTCGGCGCGGACGACACACTCGAACGCTCGATCATACCGCGTGGATTGGCCGTCGTCGGAACCGAAAGCCTCCGTTCCGGACAGATGGCCTGCACGAACGTTTCCATGTCGGGAAAACGGTCATCCGGCTTCTTCCGCATCGCACGTTGCAACGCGGTCGCGATGAATGGCGGACAGTCGGGATTGAGATCGTGAATGGGTGGCGGCTCCTCCGATACGTGTTTGTAGATCACCGCGTGAATTGACTCGTCTGCAAACGGCAATCGACCCGTGACCATCTGATAGCCTACAACCGCCAATCCATATTGATCAGACCGACCATCGACGTCCCCGCCCTTTGCCTGTTCCGGGCTCATGTAATGCGGTGTCCCGATAACCTGTCCGGTTCCCGTGTATTGCGTTGCCGACTGCATGGCTTTGGAGATTCCGAAATCGGTCAACATGACACGACCATCGTGGTCAAGCATGATGTTGGCGGGTTTGATATCGCGGTGTACAACACCCCGCCGATGTGCGTGACCCAACGCACGCGCGGCCTCCCACAGATAGTCTTGCGTCTGCTGGATCGTAACGCCGCCACGCTTGAACACTTCATCTAAGGACTCACCGGATACGAACTTCATGACGAAATAGTACAGGTCGTCGGAATGTTCGACCGCGTAAATCGGAATGATGTTGGGATGATCCAATTTCGCCGCAGTACGCGCCTCACGTTCGAAACGCCCTACGAGCTTCGCGTCATGCGAAACCTCCGGTGGCAACACCTTGATCGCTACCGGACGCTCGAGTGCCAGGTCCTCGGCGAGAAAAACCACGCCCATTCCACCACGCCCAACCATCTTGGTCACGCGGTAGCGACCCTCGAGTATCTGCGAGAGACGCGCCTTGAGCATGGTTGCCGAGTTGGTGGTGGGCGGACCGCTGCCCGGACTCGACAAATTCAGACCGCACACCCGGCAGAACTTGCTGTCTTCGGCAAGAACGGCACTGCAATTGGTGCAGTTCACCGACGCCTCGCACCGGGCATGGGTATCAAGGGGATTGGATCGGTGGCCCGGTACGTAGCGATGGGTTCATCGACGGCGGCAGCAGCATTTGCGACGATCGTAGTCACCAGACGATACCGAGTCGGCACCCCCGCAAAATCCGTAACCAGTACAAAGTATTCACCGGGAACCAATCCGACGGACGCACGTGGCGCGGTGTCTTC
>JAZDDD010000321.1:0-3768 GCA_036679545.1 Gemmatimonadota bacterium
GGGAAGGGGGCACGTTCGTGGTTTTCGTGGATTTAGTGGCAAAGATTTAGAGCCCCATAGACTTTAACTCGTTCAGCCGCTCCTGCAATTGCCCCCGGCCCCCGGCCTTCGCTAACCGTTTCACGATAGCCTCGGGTAAGAACTGCCGGTCGGTGCACTCAATAATAGCGGCTATTTCTTGCAGCTCTTTTTCCAGCCCTTCTGTCGATGGCATAAACTGATCGATCACCTCGGCTAACGCTTCCGGCAGCACCACGTTTGCGCCTTGCAGGAGCGACCGGCGTCGTGCCCGCCCAACCATGCCCTCGATATCAGCCCCCGATAGATGACCTTTCTGAGGAATTGCAGGGATGTCTTCTCTTCTGATGGAGGTGCCGAATTTCTTGGCAAGTACGACAAAAAGATCCTTCACCTCGTCTTCATCGGCCGGATAAAAAAGTGGAACATGTACCTCGGCGCGTCCCTGGCGTTTGATGTCGATGGGAAGCAGATCCGGGCGCGCGGTGATCAGCATCCACAGAATTTTCCCACGGTAACGCGTGTCGCCCATTTGTGTTGCTATCATGCCGAATACCCGACTCGACGTCCCGGAATCGCCTGACGAGTCTCGATCGCCGAGCGCTGCATCGGCTTCGTCCACGATGACCATGACGGGCCCCATGGCACGGAGCACGGAGAGAACCTTTTCGAGGTTCCCCTCTGTTTCGCCGACGTACTTGGATCGGAAATTTTTTAGGATGACACATGGGATGCCAATCTCGCCCGCGGTACATTGCGCGAGGAACGTCTTGCCCGTGCCAACGGCGCCACAGAAGAGGTAGCCCATGGGCAGGCTTTCGAGTTCTCCTCGTTTCAGGAGTTGTGCATCTTCGCGCAACCGTTTCTTGGCCGCCGCATGGCCCACCACGGTATCCAGCCCCCACTTGGGTTGCACGAATTCCAGGAGACCCCGGCACTGTTTCTCGAGTAAATCCTTTTTGAGTTGTTGAAAGACTTTCGAGTCTAACCGCGCCCCACTGGTCATCGATGAGCGCAACAAAACGTTGAGGTCGGTGCTCGCAACGCCGGCCGTGAGACGGGCCAACTGGGCGGCGGTGTATTCGGAAAAATCATCGAGCTTATCCGCCGTAGCGATGGTCTGAATGTATCGTTCGCGCTCACCCTCGTCTGGTAACGGGACTTCGATGGCGGCAACATGCGGGTTGCCGACGAGACGGTCACTAAAATCGGATTTCTTTTCGTCCAACAACACGCACGCCAAGTTTATGTTTTTGACGTGTGCACTCGTTGCCCAATTGATGATTGTGACCAGCATGCGCGATGCGGCGTGGCTCAAACGACCCGGTTCACTCACCGGGAATAGGTAAGAGGCATGGTTGATCACAATCGCGGTTCGCAACCGTTTATCGGCGGGTGTCATGATCGTATTTGCCACAAACCGATCCAAGATTTCAAGAACCGTCCCGGCGTCCTTCTTTATCGCACTGAGATCGCCTACGGTGGGCAGTGCGCGTGCGACCATTTCCTTGAGACGTTTCTCGTCTGCGCCGGCAAATGCGCGCAGTCCCGTGGCGAGGTCGTAGTGTAAGACGAGATCCCAACGGCCGAACATCTGCTCAGCCAAGAAGCGGGTGAGGCCTCCATACGGAGGCGCCGCATCGTCGTCCAACGCAATGAGATCGTACACGTTGCCCGTAAGGACAAATACCGATGTTGTTCCGGAAAAGTACAACTCGCCAAGTCGTTGCGCCCAAGCGGGGAACCACGGCGGTAGATTGGCTCTCAAAATGGTGTCCGCCGTGGGAGCGTCTAACACATCATGCTTCTGAGGCAATCGTTCCTCGCAGGTCGGATTCAAGAATCGGAGGAGGCTCTTCGAGAACGTCAGTCAGCCCCGTGATGTTTTGTAACTCGCTGATGGCGCTTTCGGTTTGCTTCATGCTCTCCGCGGCAGCGTCCACCTGGTCCGTGAGGTAATCGGGGTCGCGGCGATTGACGGATAGTTCCACCAAGGCTTGAATCTTCGCTTCGATGCGATCAAGCTCGAGGTCGATGAACTCGGCGTTGCCCTGCGCTTTTTGGTAATTGGACAACCGTAGTTCAGCAACGGCAATCGAGTCCTGAAGCGATGTTTTGATCCGCGGGTCGGTAGCGTCGTCTATCGCTTCGAACTTGGCACGCACGCCCGCCAATTTTCCAGTCAACTCAGTCTCGTCCGTGTTGGAGATAAAACGTTTGAGCGCGTGTTGCGACACCAGAAGCCTAAGAAAGACCCACAGCAAACGATCCAGTGCGGGGGTGCGTAATTCGTCGGCCCTGCTGGAACCGCTCGTTTGGCCTTGGACGCCAACAGCAATATGGCTCATCTCCAGGCAGTGCGACCGTAGTTTGACGAAACGGCGACGCGAATCCGTGGGCAGTGACCGTATCAGTTTCTGTAACGAGATAGGGGCGGCGCGTCGCTTCCCTTGCGTCTTCGATTTTTTGGACGCGTGATCCTTGGCATCAATGGCGTTGCGAAACCGTGGATGGGACACCATTGCGGCGAGGTACGTCAGTTCGACGGCGGCCAAGAGTGGTAACAGCGCGTCAGGCCATGGGGATAGGAAGGCTGCAACGCCGGCGCCGATGACTGCCAACAGGTTCCAGCGCGCAAAAAAGGCTGATTTGATGTACGATGTGAGGTTACGGCCCTTCGCCACGGTGCAAACTCCTGTCAATCACCGCCTCGGCTCGAGGCCTCGAGGGTTTCAAGTGTGTCGCGCAGGTCGAATTTGCTGGCCGGTCCGGTGGTGGTACGTCTAGTTCCCTTAGGATCGTGCCGGGAGGTGACGACATGACAAAAACACGGTCGCCAAGGTAGACCGCCTCTTCGATAGAGTGCGTCACAAAGAACACCGTTGCCTCTAGGTCGCGCCAGAGGCTAATCAACAGATCTTGCATCTTCATGCGTGTCGATGGATCGAGGGCACCGAATGGCTCGTCCATCAGAATGATCCGTGGGTTCAAAATGAGGGTTCGTGCGATAGCAACGCGTTGGCGCATCCCACCCGAAAGTTGGTGCGGATATTTATCAGCATCGTTTGTGACATCGAGGCCGATCTTTTCGATCCATTCGCGGGTTTTCTTGTAAGCTTCGGATTGACCTCCATGACCATGTGACCTAACTCGTGCGCCAGATTGAACCGCTTGCGCTCCGCCCAATCGTGCTTGTTGATCACGATGACCGGGAGCGGCGGCCGGTCGCCACGCAGCACGCGCGCCGTCAACCCGTCGATCTTCTCCGCGTCGATGGAGAGGACCTTGATCCCCCGCTCTTCGAATAACTCGACGACATTGGGGATTGCATCGAGCCCAAGCCCCCAATGGACGCGCAGGCTTCTGGCGGCACGGTCTGCCTCGCTCAACTCCATGTTGACCGGATAAGGCGCGTCGCGGGGCCTGTCCCACTCGATCTCCATGCCGAGCAACTCTTCGATCGTCAGATAGCGTTCGAACAGGTCCAGAACCCGCGCCTCCACCTGCGCCTCTTCGCGGCGGCTCGTAATGGCTTTCTTACGGAACTCCACGCCCTCTAGCGTCATCTCCCGTTCACTGAGCAGGTAGTCCTCCGACACCCCGAGCGCGTCGGCCAAAGCCATCAAAACTTTCGAACGTGGCATCGACTCGTCGCGTTCGTATTTGCCGATAGCCTGTGCCGTGACCAAGTTTCCAATCCTCTCCTCCAGATCCCGCAGTGAGAGGCCGGTGGCGGATCTAGCAAGCTTA
>JAZDDD010000322.1:0-2232 GCA_036679545.1 Gemmatimonadota bacterium
CGGGCCACTCTGGACGGCTGGCTTCGCCTTGACGAGGTGGTATCGGTCTTGGCCACCTCGGGCCAAGGTGGCTAAACGGGTTATATTGTAAGTAGTTGGAAGGAGCATTGGTTGACTAAAATGCCGAAGATCGATCTTACCGAACGTGAGCGACAGGTCCTCGAAGCGGTAATTCAGTCCTACGTGGAGACAGCCGAACCGGCGGGCTCTCGGACGGTTGCCAAGAAATTTCAGCTGGGAATCTCTGCGGCCACTATACGAAATACGATGAGCGATCTCGAGGATCGCGGTTATTTGTATCATCCGCACACGTCGGCTGGTCGCATACCCACTGACCTGGCGTACCGCGTGTATGTGAATGACATCATGAGTCCACCGCCGGTCACCAAGTCGGACCATGATGCCTTAGAGCGCCAACTCGGTTCGGGACCCAATGCCATTCAAACCTTGCTGGACCGCGCCGCACAGGTGCTGGGCGTTGTGACGCAAGAGCTTGGTATCGCGGTGGCCCCGTCGTTTGACGATGCGGTTCTGGATCAATTGCAACTCCTGCCGGTTTCTAACGAACGAATTCTCATGGTGTTGGTGTTACGACATGGCGCCGCACGAACGATTTTTCTCGAGATCCCGAGCGATTTACCGGCCGACGCTATCGACAAAGTTGCTGTGGTATTGAACGAGAGGCTGCGGGGGCTTTCGCTTCTTGTGATCCGCACGACTTTGCGCGACCGATTACGGGATGTCGTGGCGGGGCATGACGGGCGCCAATTGATCAATATCTTCCTGGAGGAAACCGATCAACTTTTCAATGTGACCGACGACTCCTCCGGCGGCGTGATGCTCGGCAGCGCGCAAATCCTCGCCGGTCAACCGGAGTTCCGTTCCGAAGAACGAATGCGCGACCTGATTGAGCTTACGGAAAGACGTGATCTGTTGCAGGATGCGCTGCGAAGTCGTGATGGTGGCGCCGGGGTAACGATTACGATTGGGGCGGAGAACGCCGATCCGAAACTTGCCGATTTTACACTCGTGACATCGAAGTACACCGCCGGCACCATTTCCGGTGTCATTGGCGTTATGGGCCCGACACGCATGTCATACAAGAAGGTCATTGCGCTTGTCGAACACACCAGTCGCCTCATTGGAGATCTTCTGTGATTCGTTTGTTGAACAACAATATGCACATGCGGTTTTGCCATTGAACACGCAAAAAGATCCGTACGGTGTACTTGGTGTGGCGCGTGATGCTGCCGAAGGTGACATAAAAAAGGCCTACCGCCGTCTGGCCATGCAATATCACCCTGACCGCAACAGCGGAGACAAGGCGGCCGAGGAAAAGTTCAAAGAGTTGACCGAAGCCTACGAAATCCTTCGGGATCCGGAGATTCGCGCCCGGTTCGATCGTCACGGATGGCAAGGCGTTAAGGGTGGTGGTGGTGGGTTTGGTGGCGGCGGGTTCCATCCGTTCGACCTGTCAGAAGCGCTGAATGTCTTCATGAACGACTTTGGTGGTCTGGACGCCATCTTCGGTGGCGGCAGCCAGAGACGATCACGGCGCGACCGCCGCCAGGGTCAGGATGTCCGGATTTCCATTCGCTTGTCGCTCGAAGACGTGGCAAAAGGGACCAAACGGAAGGTTAAACTCCGCACCCTCGAGATGTGTGAAGAGTGCGACGGCACCGGTGGCGAAGGTGGAGCCGATCCTATCCGATGCAAGACCTGCAATGGTGCCGGTGAAGTTCGGCGGGCAACGCAAAGTCTGCTCGGCAATCTGATTTCTGTTTCAACCTGTCCCACGTGCCACGGGGACGGCCGAGTCGTTCGGACACCCGTCGTGGAAATCGAGGTACCGGCCGGCGTATCCGAGAGCAACTATCTGACCTTGCGTGGACAGGCTGGGGTCGGCCCCCGCGGCGGGCCCCCGGGCGACCTTGTCGTCGCCTTGGAGATGAAACCGGATGATCGCTTCCAGAGAAGCGGCGATGATCTTGTGTACGACGACCTGCTCTCCTTCAGCCAAGCGGCCCTCGGTTTTGACATCGTCGTGCCAGGTCCCTTGGGCGATATCGACATTCAGATCCCCCCAGGAACACAATCGGGCTCGGTGATTACGGTTCAGGGTGAGGGGTTACCAAGTCTCAACAGGGGCGGGCGGGGTGACATTCACGTCCGAATCCAGGTCTGGACTCCCAAACGGCTGTCCCCGGAGCAGGAAGACCTATTTCAGAAGCT
>JAZDDD010000323.1:0-2228 GCA_036679545.1 Gemmatimonadota bacterium
AGCGTCGTCAACTGCCGCAGCCGGGCGCCGAGCCGATTCATCGATCAAACCACGCTCTTTCATCGTCCGGAGAGTTCGATAGAGATTGCCAGCCTGAAGTTGGAGCTGACCGGCCGTTCGTTCTTCGATCTCTTGGACGAGTCGGTACCCGTGGCGTTCCCCATCGGCGAGCACAAGGAGGATATGAAAGGTGACCGGCTTGAGAGGGAGTTCTGCGGTTGGGTCTTTGCGTGGTCTGCCGGTCATAGGCCCCTCAGATCATTTGGTTACTACTATTGACAGTTAGAGTATAATCATTTTGTCATGAGTTGCAAGCGCGACGGCTCTGGAGGGCAATGGGATTTGCCACTAAATCCACTAAATCCACTAAACAAGAAACCGAGATCGGTTCGAAAGACCATCACGGTTAATTCGGATTAGTCATTTTTTCGTGGTTTTCATGGTTTTCGTGGCATCGCTTTTCGATGTCTACTCACCCTAGAACGGCTGGAAACTGGCCTCCATGAGGACCCAGATATTCGGATCGAGTACAACCCGTTCGGGCATAACGTCAAGATCTATCGTGAAAACGCTGTCGGTTGCAGACACCGTCAGACGCTCCATGCGCGGGGCTTGCTCAGCCGCGACGTGAATAGCGATATCCATCGGCATTCGAAACTGATAGCCACCATCCTGAACCTGGTTCAACTGGATAACAAGTTGCCGCCGCTCAATGTCGTAGCGCCATCCTCCATCGAGGATCAAGGCACCACCCTGATAAAGCCACTGGTCAAAAAACCAACCTAAGGTCTGACCGGACGCTTCCTCCATGGCTCGCCGAAAATCGGCCGTGGTCGCATTTGCATCTTTGTGTTCGTGATAGTACGTCTGAATCCCGCGCCAAAAGGCGTCATCGCCTACGATTCCACGGAGCATGTGGAGTGTCCATGCGCCTTTTTGGTAAGTCTGCGAGCTGGTAACCTGCCCCATGTCAGTGAGATTATCGTGCACAATGCGATAGTCTGGTCGCTCCCGGTAAAAACTCCACACGCGCTCGGCGCTACTTCGCAGTCCCTGAACGAATTCGTCACGTCCGTATGCGTGTTCGATATACAGAAGCGTGAAGTACGTGGCAAATCCTTCGCTGAGCCAAACATCGTCCCAATCGTACTCGGTGACAGCATTGCCAAACCACTGGTGTGCCAGCTCGTGAATGACGACGTTTCGCCAACGAACCGTGCGGGTACCCGTGACAGAAACGTCTCCGTAGAACGGTGTTGACGCTGCCTCCATCCCGCCAGCGACGCTGTTGGCCTGTACATTGGCAAGTTTCTCATAGGCGTAGGGGCCAACTCGGTCTCCGTAAAACTCCAGAACATCCTTCGAAGGAATTGCGAAGTCAAAAAAACCAGCGTTCCGATCCTGCCGATACACCCAGGTTTGAATCGGTTTCCCTTGATAGTCGTCAACATGCTGCACAGCAAAGCGGGCCACACCGACCGCGTAGAGCCACGTGGCGATCGGTACTGATTCTTTCCAATGGGTGAGACGTTGGTTGTCAGCGCGATCCGTCTCTTCGATCAACAAGCCGTTTGAAACAACTTGATAGTGGTTGGGCGCGAGGATACTGAACTCGACGGTTGCCTTGTCATACGGATGATCGACTGTGGGCAACCAATTCCGTGCCTTGTTAGGCCAATTGTCCGAGAAGAACGTCCGATCGCCGTGTTTGTTGGGACCGATGATCAAACCAGTGGCCGCCGTACCGCTGTACAAAACACTCACGCTGATACGATCGGATGCGCGAGAGGCACGTTGCAACTCAATCCAGAGAACGTCGTTGACGTGTGTGAACGCGAGGGGCGTCCCCATCGACGTCACACTGGACACCGCCATACCTGAGCCGTTGCCCACACCGATGAGATCAAATCGCAGACGTTCTATCCCATCAGCGAGAAATCGTACATCGATGGTGGCGACTCCGCCAATCTCGTCCGTGCCATCACGTAACGTTAGATCGAATGCGTAATGCAACACATCGATGTTTGGGTTCTTCGGATAGTCGTCAAAAACATCCGTAGGGTCGTGAGCAATAACGCCCGCAATCAATGCGAAAACGATCTTTTGCATGAGTGCACTCCTTTCGGACGAATGGGGGGGCCGGTTATGGCACCGACCCAACGGTGCACTGCCCATTGGACTGACGCAGCGTTGGATACGCAACGCCGAGTTGTTCGAGGTACGAGTCG
>JAZDDD010000324.1:0-4041 GCA_036679545.1 Gemmatimonadota bacterium
AACGTCGAGACGCTAGCGTCCATCCCCCACATCTTTGAACTCGGACCCGATTGGTACAAAAGCTTGGGTATGAATGGTCAAGCCGGGACGAAAATCATCAGTCTGTCTGGCGATATCCAGCGGCCGGGGAATTACGAAGTGCCGCTCGGTCTACCGCTGGCAACATTGTTAAACGAATGGGCGGGTGGACCGCGAAAGGGGCGGTCCATCCAAGCCGTAACGATGGCCGGCTTGTCAGGGGGGTTCCTCGCTGGCGAGGATCTCACCGTCACACTCGACGAACCAAGTATTCGCGCCAAGGGATCATTCCTCGGCGCCGGCGGCATCATGGTGTTCGATGACACCCGCGACATGGTGAGCATCGCGCACGACGCGATGGAGTTCTTTGCAGAAGAATCATGTGGAAAGTGTTTTCCCTGTCGTATTGGTACACAACGTTTGACCGAACGTCTGTCCGGCGAATCCGGGCCACGACAAATCGGCGAATGGATCGACGAGGTTACCGACATCGGCCGCACGATGAAAGCGGTGAGCGCCTGCGGCTTAGGACTGGCTGCGCCCCTTATTACGGAAAGTTTAATGCGGTATTTTCCGGCAGACGTAGAACGGGCCGTTGAAGCAACCCGCCCATCCTAACAAAGTTCCACCAGACGGTGTTGTAACATCATGATACTCGCAACGAAATCACCTCCGGGCACCCTCGTAATGACCTTGGATGAAAAAGAGGTCAATTTTGCGGATGGCGAAACCATTTACGAGGTGGCACAACGTCACCGCAAGGACATCCCAACCCTCTGCTACGACCCACGACTCGAGTCGTTCGGCGCGTGCCGACTATGTGTTGTCGAGGTTGAGGGCTCGCGGAATCCCATGGCCTCCTGCACCACCAAAGCGACACCCGGCATGGTTGTTCGCACGTCTACCCCCGGCATCGAAGCGCACCGGAAGACTTTGGTCGAAATGGTTGTTTCGGAGAACCGCGAAGTCGATGTCAGTCCTACACGCGGTTACGCGTCGCAAGAACTCACGACCTTGGTCGATCGGTACTCGGCTCGAAACGGTCGCTTCGGAGGCAAACAATCAGGCACCACACGAACCGATGACGACAATCCGTTCATCTTCCGCGACTACGACTTATGCATTTCCTGCTATCGCTGCGTTCGAGTTTGTGCTGAGCAGGAAGGCGACTACGCAATCAGCATCGCCAATCGTGGGTTCGACTCGCAAATCACAACGGAGTTTTCCGGTTTACTAAAAGATTCGGCATGCACGTTCTGTGGTCAGTGCGTCCAAACATGCCCCACCGGCGCCTTGGCCGATCGCAAAGCGATGCGTGCGGCGGACCTGCCCGGTAAGATCGAAAAAACACGTACGATCTGCCCGTACTGTGGTGTCGGGTGCTCGGTCGATCTCATGACGAAGGAAGACAAACTCATCGGGGTACAACCCGCCATGGACGGCCCTGCGAACGAAGGAGCCCTGTGTATCAAAGGGCAATTCGCATTCGACTTTGTGCAACACCCGGACAGACTCAGCACGCCGTATGTTCGAGGTGACGACGGGGAGTTACACGCAGCAAGTTGGGATGAAGCACTCGATCGTGCCGCGGACGGTTTCAAGAAAGCCGTGGCAAACCATGGGCGACACAGTGTTTACGGCATCGCCTCCGGTCGCGCGCCACACGAAGCAGCCTACACCATGCAAAAGTTCATTAGGGTCGGCTTCGGCACCAACCAAATCGACAACTGTAGCCGTGCTTGACACTCTCCGACGGTTGCCGGTCTGGCAGCCACGATTGGACGCGGCGCAATGTCCAACCCGCTCAGTGACATGGAAAAGCCGGATGTAATTTTTTGCATCGGGACCAACATGACGGAGTGCCACCCGGTTGCTGCGACACGACTCAAAAAGGCAGTAGCACGCGGTGCTAAGATGATCGTCGCCGACCCTCGCAAGATTCCGTTGGCCGAAATGGCCGACGTCTACTTGCCGCTGCGGGTAGGAAGCGACGTTTCTCTATTGTTAGCCATGGCGCACGTCATTCACCGTGAAGGTTTGACGGACAAGGCCTTCATGAACGCGCGAACCCGTGAGAGCGAGGAGTTCCTCGAACATATCCAGGACTATTCGCCGGAGTGGGCTTCCGACATTTGCGGTGTTCCGGCGGAGGACATTGAACAGGCCGCCATTTGGTACGGTTCCGCCGAACGGGGCGCCATCTATTACACCCTCGGAATAACCGAACACATCTGTGGCGTGGACAATGTCCAAAGCCTTTGTAACCTCGCCCTGATGACCGGGAACATCGGTAAAGAAGGGACCGGCATCAATCCGATGCGGGGCCAAAACAATATTCAGGGCGCCGGAGATTGCGGCGCGCTACCCAACAACTACCCGGGGTTCCAACCGGTCACCGATCCCAAAAACCAAGAGAAATTCAAGAAGGCGTGGGGCCGCGAGATCGATCTCGAAAACGGGATCACCAAAGTGGCGGCGTTGGACCAAGCGGGCGATCAAATTCGCGCAATGATGATTGATGGCGAAAACACCTTGCTGACAGACCCAAATCGAGATCACTGCGAGCATGCGCTGCGGAGTCTCGATCACCTGGTCGTGGTCGACATCTTCATGACGGATACAGCAAAACTCGCGGACGTGGTATTGCCGGCCGCATCGTGGGGTGAAACGGACGGTGTGTGCGCCAATACCGAACGCCGCATACAACGGCTACGAAAAGCCGTAGAACCGCCTGGCGAGGCCAAACCCGACTGGTGGATCTTATCCCAAATCGCATCGCGAATGGGCATCGCAGGATTCGAGTACGAATCGGCGAAGGAAATCTTCAACGAGCTGTGCGAACTATCGTTGACCTACCACGGATTGGATTGGGACAGGATCGAACACAGCGAATACCAGTGGCCGGTACCCCACAAAGGACACCCGGGGACGCCTCGACTGCATGAAAAAGAGTTCATAAACGGTCGCGGCATATTCAAGGTGATCGGCTATCGAGACCCCGCTGAGGTCATCGATGACGAGTACCCGGTGTGGTTGACCACCGGACGGCGCCTACAGTCTTATCATACGCGTACGCAGACCGGACGATCGCAAGGCATTGACTATCTGCTGTCCGAGGAAGTCCTCGAGGTCCATCCCGATGATGTACAGGATTGGGGATTGGCTGACGGCGGGTGGTGTCAACTTACCAGCCGGCGGGGTTCTCTTCCCATTAAGGTCAAGGCCACAAACCAATCACCCAGGGGCACGGTGTTCGCATCATTCAGCTTTGCTGACACCCCGGTCAACACCCTCACCGGCTCAGGCTACGACCCGATCACAGAAACGGCAGAACTCAAAGTGTGTGTCGTCCATGTGGTTCCAAGGAACGCCCCAAGTACTTGACGCTGGCCTGACAAGGACCGCCTTCGCAAAAAAGAAGTTGCTCTGCCGATCACGAATTCGTCGCGGGAGTCCAGTCGGGTAATTTCAGCTCCGAAAGTATTTCCGTGAAACGGGGATCGGCGCGCAAATGACGGCTTTCCGGCAGGTTGCGGCCAAACAGAACGAGGGCGGGGTCTCCTTCCCTCAGCGCTTGTGAGGACAGCACCATGGCGCGATCGATGTCCCCGGTGGCGGCCGTGGCCATTGCCCGCATGAACGGCTGCACGTAACCACCGGTCGCCCTCGCATTCAGTTCGGCAACGGCGGCGCGAGCCTCCTCGACCCGTCCGGCATCCGCCAGACCCACGGCGTAAAAAGCCAGTGACCAGGGGTGACGCCCGGAGACGGCAAGCCCCGTAGCGGCCGCCGCCAATGCCTCGTCGAGGAGACCGGCCCCGTAACGCGTGATCTGTGTCGTCATGTGTGGCAGAAAAGCATCGGGGTCGAGTTCCCGGGCCTTGTCTGCAAACGCATTGGCCTCGTCAGGACAATTGCCGACGGAAAGACACAGGGCGTGAAGCGCGTTAGCATACCCGGACAAGGGATCCACTTCGACGCACTGGCGCCCTTGTTCTATCCCCTCCTCCCGCCGGTCGCCGA
>JAZDDD010000325.1:0-5667 GCA_036679545.1 Gemmatimonadota bacterium
CGCCGCCTCGATCGACTCGGCCGGACACATTTTTTCGCCTGCGGAGTCCCTACAGACGGTGAACGTAGAGGCGAGTACGATACCACAACCCATAGCGGTGTCATACGGCCTGTCCACCGGTCAGGCACGTATCGACATCGACGGCATACCCGTCAGCGCGATTGCAGCGGTTACCGTAACCGGCCCAAACAGTTTTTCGAGTGTGCTTACGGGAACGACTACCCTACAACGCCTAACACCGGGAACGTACACGGTCTCGGTCCAAGACATTATGGCCGGTGGACACACATTTACCGCAACGGGCGTATCATTTGCCATCATACCGAACTTGATACCCGTGCAAAGAGCGATCTCGTACACGCGGACAACCGGTGAACTTCGGATCGACGTCACGGGGCTACCATCCGGCATCAACGGTGTCATCGATGTAAGTGGGCCAAACGAAACCACGCGGAATGTCTCCCAATCCGACACACTCGTGGGGTTGGTGGCCGGTGGGTACACGATCACCGCGGACAGCGTCAATGCCAACGGATTCGTTTACGAACCGGTCAATGTCGCCCAAACCGTAAACATCCAAACCGGCGGTACCGTTGGTATCGAGGTTTCGTATAACTTTAACGGATCGACATCTCTGGACCTCACCGTCCCGCAAGCGTACGTAGTACAGAGCATCCAACGAGCCGCCGGTGACGTGGCACTCGTTGCCGGTGGCGATGCATACGCTCGTGTCTTCATAACCGCGAACGCGTCAAACAGCGTCGTGCCCAACGCGCGGCTGAGAATTTACCATAACGGCTCGGTCGTTCGGACCTTCGACATTTCGGCAAACCGATCAAATACACCAACGTCTATCGCGCAGCAATCGCTCGCCAATTCATGGAACGTTTTCCTACCCGGGAGTCTGATCGTGGAGGGAATGGCAATCGATGTGGTTGCTGATCCGGGAAACGTCATCCCCGAACTCGATGAGTCAAACAATACGTACCCCACCGGCGTATCACCGCAACTACTCGACGTCCGTTCGTTACCTCCGTTCCAGATACGGTTCGTACCTGTGCTACAGGGTGCGTCCACGGGACGGGTTGATACCGGCAACGGCCTGCAGTTCCTGAAGGATACGGAATCAATGTTCCCAATGCACGCGGTCGATTGGGACGTACACGCGCCGATGACAACAACCGCGCCAACCCTGATGAGTGGCGACCAGAACAACGCGTGGGGCACAGTACTGGGCGAGGTCCGCGCACTCCGCATCGCCGAAGGCGCCGATCACTACTATTACGGGGTCGTGAGAGTCAACTATACATCGGGCGTTGCCGGGTTGGGGTATGTGCCGTCCAGCGCAACAAGTAGCAGTAAAGTCTCGATCGGTTGGGATTACTTGCCCAGTGGTTCGGAGATCATGGCACACGAACTCGGCCACAACTTTGGCCGCAACCACGCTCCCTGCGGGGGACCCGCCGGTGTCGATCCGGGTTACCCGTATTCGAACGCCGCAATCGGTCAGTTCGGCCTTGATATCACGTCAGTCGTAGTCAAGGCAAGTTCGTTACCCGATATCATGAGTTATTGCAATAGTCCTTGGGTCAGCGATTACACCTACGAGGGCATATTTGCGCGGCGCGAAGCCGAAGCGGCAAACACCCCGCCTGCCGTCACCCAAAACGTCACCACTTCACTTCTTGTTTGGGGGCGTATCGTCAACGACTCAGTGGTGCTCGAACCGGCATTCGAATTGAACCAGGCGCCCCGAGTCCCAACACAAAGCGGACCGTACCTTCTCGAAGGCATCGCCATCAACGGCAGTACCGCATTTTCATATCGCTTCGCCGGAGAGGAGGTCGCCGATCTATCAGGAGGTCCGGAAAGACACTTTGCGTTTCTCATTCCCCGCAACAACCAGGCGGCTCCACTGCGTGCCCTTCGCGTTACAGGCCCAGGCGTTTCCGGCGAACGTGTCGCCAACGTGAACGCCGCCCCAAACGCGACGATCGGAACGACGACGGTCGAGTTGGACCGTGTCGGGGGAGATCGGATCCGCCTACGGTGGGATACGAATACTGCTCCGATGATCATGGTGCGGGATGCAACAACCGGTGCAATTTTGGGGTTTGCGCGGGGGGGTGACGCAACGCTGTGGACGACGAGCCAAGATGTCGAATTGATTGTGTCGGACGGGGTCCGGAGTGTAGCGCGTTAGGACCCTTCGAGCGCGTTCCAGGCTGAACTGCGCCGATCAGGCACTCTCCTGCGTTCCACCCCCGAACGACGATCCTTGCCCCCGCGCCGCAACGCCACCCGGCGATCTGCACGGATTCGGCGTTCCACCACAACTTGCATGACTTGTACCCGCCTTGGGCCGCGTCTCCGATCGATGCCGGAACGGCGGTCCCATCCGGTTCGCTGATCAATCAGGACACGGCGCGACGATTGGCGACTGTCAGACTGAGACTCGATCATGTCCGCGGCGGTCCCCCGATCGACGACGAAAAAAGCAGGTAGGGCGTAGGTTGTATGAATCTTGGAAATCCCGGAATCGACGCCACCCCACGACGACTGACTTTCCTGCGGACGGACAATACGACACTAACGAACATCGTTGCGTGACCGGGATCACACACATTACACCGAGAAATACAGTTATTATATAGGACTTTCCTGATGACCTATATCGAGCGTTGCCTTCTTGCGCGCACGATCAAGATTTCTTTCCAAGCCATGGATAGCACAATGCGCACACGATTCTCTATTGCTGCCTTGGCCGCGGCCAGTCTCGCGGTGGCAACCCCTGCGTCTCCTCAAGCAGCCGGTTCGATCGAATTCGGCGGCTTCGGCAGATTCACACAATTCGACAATTCATTGAGTTTCAACGATCGTGCCGGTGCTGGCGGTCGTTTGGGATTCTTTCTGACCCGCAACGTCGAACTGGAAGCCTCGGTGGGCTACACCAGCACGAGCAGCGCCACCGGTCCATCAGTCGATCATTATCCGATCTACGGGCGACTCGTATTCAACGCGCCGCTGGTTAGCAACGTCGCACTGCTACTCGGTGGGGGGTTTGTCCAAAACATCTATCGCGGGGGACTGCGCGGCGCAGACAACGGAGCGAGTGGTCTTGCCGGTTTTCGTGTCTTTCTGACCAATGCGATTTCGTTGAGACTCGAAGGTGTCGGTGATTACACACCAAACCCGACCAACAACGCAACGTCCTCGTCTAACATCAATCTCGGCGCACAAGCCGGCTTGAGCATACACTTCGGCAATTACCGTTCGGCTGGCTCGACACGAACAGCACGCCGAGGCTCTGGCGGAGATTCCGATGGTGATGGAGTGGCTGACGGGAGTGACAGTTGTCGCAACACCGCGGCCGGCGTACCCGTTGACCGAGTTGGTTGCCCGCTCCCCATCGATACAGATCAAGACGGTGTGTTCGATGCCGCGGATAGGTGCCCCAATACGACGCCGAATGCACGAGTAGATGGTTCCGGTTGTGAGGCGCAGACCGCCGCCGCGGCAGACGCAGACCGCGATGGCATCGTTGACACCGCCGACTCCTGCCCCAACACTCCAGCCGGGATCCCTGTCGATGCGGCCGGATGCCCACGAGCGACGGATGCAGATGCTGACGGCGTGGCCGACGCGATCGACATCTGCGCAAACACACCAGCCGGCATTGGGGTAGATGCGCGAGGTTGCCCCGCCGATTCAGATCGCGACGGTGTCGCCGACGCAATTGATCAATGCCAATCAACACCACCGGGCACATACGTGGGTCCCGACGGCTGCGCTACACTGCTGCCATCGGACAACAGACCGGTCGTACTCGAAGGCGTGAACTTCAGCAGCGGAAGTGCCGCGGTTACCGGAAGCTCCGCCGCGGTGCTCGATTGGGTTGCACGCGCGCTGATCGCGGAACGAGAAGTCCTGATTGAGGTCGGCGGTCATACGGACAACACCGGATCCCGTGCCACAAACCTCGGCCTTTCACAACGTCGTGCGGACGCGGTTCGCTCATACCTGGTCCAGCGTGGAGTCCCGCCAAATCAATTGGTGTCTCGCGGGTACGGTCCCGACTCGCCCATCGCCTCGAACGCAACGGCGGGCAACCGAGCACGAAACCGGCGAGTCGAGCTACGCCGAATCAACTAGACGGGAATCAACATCCAACGCCCAACGCTCACCGTCCAAAGAGGAAGGGTTGGCAGTTACGTGCTAGGTGTCTTTGGCGGGGTCACCAGAAGGAGTGGATCTATACGATCTTCACGCCGACCTGGAAATGTAGGCGTTGCGGGGCCACCGGCGATCTCGATTCGCACAGACGTCTGCCATTTCGTCATCACGTGCTTGCGCTAATACCTGTGGTGATCGTCGGCATTGTCCTCGTCATACTGCTGTTCTAGACCAGGCGGCGTAGCGTAGAAATCAGTTCACCCGCAGCACGATAAACGCCGCGTCCGTGGTGTTATCGCAGTCATCGCCAACATAGTTGCCAGCAATACCGATGGTCCGCTGGCCATTTGCCTGGATTCCTGTGCGAGCCTCCGCGGTGCCAACAAAGGTTCCAGGGCAAGGTTGGGTTTGCATCAACTCCAATGTGAACTCAAACAGGGAATCTGACGGCAAAACCATACCCGCCACCGTACCCACACCGCCGACCGTCGTAATCCAAGACCCCGTTATGGAGTCACCTTCGTGAAGAATTGACAACTCGAACGGATCGTCTTGGAACGCAAGGTTTCCAATCGTGCCATCTTGAAATCCTGTATACGTACCCGAGAGAACGATTGGACCATCAAAGCCAGTGATGGTGGTCGAACTGCATGCCACAAATCCGAGGACTCCAACACATCGGAAGATCGTTTTGATTCCCTGCGTATTCATCACAACACCATAACATTCTTGGCCGCAACCCGGCCGCGGTCGTCCTTGGTTATTTCGAATTCTACCTTGCCACCCTCGGCAAGTTCCCCGCCATTGGTCACGACGGACTTATGGACGAAACAATCTTCTTCACCGGTCTCCGGTGTGATAAAACCGTACCCCTTAGACTCGTCAAACCATTTTATCGTTCCAACGGTTCGGACGGCTTTCTTGCCCTGCGACTTGGACCGCGGGCGCCTATCGCCTCGGTCTTTACGTTCAGTGCGTTCTCCCCCGCCGCGCGGACGGTCGTTTCGTTGGGGGCGCTCGCCGCGGCGATTTCCCTTGCGCCGTTGCAGACGCTCATCACGTCTCGCAGTTGAACGGGATGACGGACGTGTACCGACGCCGCGGAGACGCCCGAAAAACGAGGGAAATGTGACCCCGAGCCCATACCCGCCGAAAAAAATCAGGGCGACGTTTAAGAGGCTGATTTCAGTCGCCCATGCAACGCCTACTCCGCCGACGGCCACTGATACGATGAGTAACACGAAATTGAAAAAAGGACTGTTCATTCAGATTTCCTGGAGTCGGCCAAGTCGCCGATTCGGTTAAGCGTAATTTCGCAACATAAGATACCGGCGCAATGAATCAACGCCGCCAGTCGAGGTCGGCAATCATGGGCCGATGGTCGGATCCAAAATCTGGACCTACATACGATCGCACTGCCTCTAAACCATCGCTGAAGAGGACATGATCGATTCGTGCTCGAATCCATCCGTTGTATCGTGTGGCGCCGACGCC
>JAZDDD010000326.1:0-6091 GCA_036679545.1 Gemmatimonadota bacterium
TGAAGAGGCAAATGACCCATAGCGCGCGCGGCTGTCAAGGCGCCGGACGCATGGGGGATTACGTCGATACCGTTGGCAATCCCCGAGACTTGTGGGTATCAAACCGCCACAGAGATCACCGATGCAAGCGACTCAGGCCAAGAGCCGCCAGAACTGCGCGACCAAGAAGCAGGTAGCGATACCCATCACGACGGGAAGAACACCAGACACGGTAGTCCACTTCAGACTACGGGTCTCACGATAAATCGTATACAGAGTTGTCGAGCACGGATTGTGTAGCAAACTGAAAAGCATCAGGTTGATTCCGGTCAACAATGTCCAACCGCCGGCTACCAACACGGCTCTTGTCTCTACACTTGAGTCCAGCTCTATGCAAGGATGATCACACCGTTCAACCCGATCAACACGCCAAATGGGTCGAGAAACGACACGCCGTGCACCGCGAGACTTGCACCGGCTACGTTGATGTTAGACATCAGCCAAATCACGGCTCCTGCAGGGGCCGCAAATACAACAGCCCGCCACAGCACAATCAATGTGCGGTCAATGAGTGACACATGGCGACCATGCCGAGCACCGCGATGGCGACAACCGCCGCCGCCGATACCAAACCAGCCAACTGCGACGGCACCAACGCACCAATAAATATCGTGGCGATCAATATCTGTGTGGGCCAGCGCCCATTGCACAACGAAAAATTGTTTGTGATGATGGCAATGAGCCGTTCCCTGGGACTGTCAATCACCCGCGTCGCCACCACGCCGGCGGCGTTGCAGCCAAAGCCCATGCACATGGTAAGCGCCTGTTTGCCATGCGCGCCGACTTTTTGGAACATCGAGTCGAGATTGAACGCGACACGAGGCAAGTAGCCGAAGTCTTCGAGCAGTGTGAACAACGGAAAGAATATGGCCATGGGAGGTAACATGACCGCCACAACCCACGCCGTGGCCAAATACACTCCATCAATGAGTAGGCCGTCCAACCAGAACGGGACACTGAGCGCGGCCGCAGCATCTTTCAGCATGGGGTGAAGGGTGTCCAATAACAACGTGGCAAGCATACCGGACGGCACGTTGGCTCCGGCAATGGTAAGCCAAAATACTACCGCCAAAATGAATAACATCGTCGGGAACCCCAGCCACCGACTTGTCAACAAACGATCCAGAGTAGCATCGAGGTCGAATCGAGGTTTCCCGTCCCGTGACGTGCAACGCTCGGCGATGCCCTGGGCCTTTTTGTAGATGTTCTCGACGATTGCGTCACGGAACCCGGACGGCAATTGCCAACGAAGATTGGCGGCTGTGTCCAGTAGGTCACTAACCTCCGCCGACGGATTTTCCTCTCGATGCCCTATGGTTTCGGGTATGAGTGCACCGGACTCGATACCACCGAGGTCGCCCGCGCGCAACGCGTGCTCGACACGCGTGTCTCCACCCAAAAGGCGAAGCGCCACCCACCGCGGTTTGGACAATGTTGGAAACGCCGATTCGATATGGTTGCCGAGTTCGGACACCGCACGTTCAACCGCTGGCGTCTTATAATCCACTTGTGTTGGAGTGGTGGTGACCGAGCCCATGGCCACGGCGTGCATGGCTTCGAGGAGCTTCGGGATACCACGGCCACGACGTGCAACAGTTGGCACCACAGGCACGCCGAGCTCGGCGGATAATTTCTCCACGTCGACATCAATACCATGTCGTCGTGCTTCATCCATGAGGTTGAGACACACGACGACACGGTCTGTGACTTCGAGAATCTGCACCACAAGGTTCAGATTTCGTTCCAGACGTGTGGCATCGACGACAACCACAGTCACGTCAGGCTGGCCGAACAAAAGAAAGTCGCGTGCGACCTCTTCGTCTGCACTGCCCGCGTCCAACGAATACGTTCCGGGCAAGTCGATAATCTTGACACGCTTGTCCTGGTTGTCGAACGAACCTTCCGCGCGCACAACGGTCTTACCCGGCCAATTGCCCGTATGTTGTCGCAGGCCGGTCAACGCATTAAAAACTGTGCTCTTGCCGGTATTCGGGTTGCCCGCCAACGCAACCAAGTAGTCCCATTTTCCCGCACGCACGCCAAGGGCAACGAGATTCTCAGCTCGATTTTGATGGCACCCGGCGCATGGTGTCGTGGCAATCATTTCAGGAAGCCTTTGCCGCGGATTCTTCTGCGGAGTTTATTTGTATTGAGTCGGCTTGCTCGTGCCGTAGCGCGACCATGGCACCGCGTATATCGTACGCGACGGGTTCGCCAAGCGGACTCTTGAGTTTTGCCTTGATCAGTGTACCGGGAACCGCACCAAGATCTAACAATCGGCGACGCTGTGCACCGCGACAAGAAGCAACAATCCCGACGACACGACCGGTTTCTCCCACCCGAAGGTCCGACAGTTTGCGGCTAACTCCTTCGGTCACATCATTCAGACGCGTGGGGACGATGGTGATGCTCGCAGCCACAACCGGATCGAATTGGTGTTCGCGGCCATCGGCCGAAAACCGGACCTTGTCGTCACTCGACTCCAACAACTGAATGTGCATGTCTGGACTCAACCCTGCATGGACGAGCTGCTGATACACCTCGGGCGGTTCGTCCTCGAGATGGACGATCCTCGCCGCACGCCCGGCCGAATAGGAAGTGAGTGCCACACCCAACTTGGGCGGCAGCCGGCCTGCAGCCGTTGGAATGGGATCCCCGTGAGGATCGTATGGCGGATGACCCATGCCCGCCGCCAATAAATCAGCATCTTCGGCGGACAACGTATGCTCACGAACCTCAGCCTGATCGTGCCAATCTGACGGATGCACCCCGGTGCGCTCCGCCAAGTACTGCTCCCAAAGACGATGCGTACGCAGAATTCGAAGCGCGTATTCCCGCCCGGCAACCGTCAGAGTGAGGGTGGGCGTACCCCGCCGTGAACTGAGCTCTAACAGACGCGACGAATCCAATCGCGCCACGAGCTTCACCGCTTCAGATCGAGGGATTTCAAGGACGCCAGCAAGGCTCTCGATGGTACACGAGGTCCCCTGATATTCCGCGTTAAAAACGTGCTTGAGAGAATCCTCCATGCGGACGCGTTCCGTCGCCGGAACCAGCCTCAACAAGCGCGAGACCAATCCCCAATTGGGCCAAAACAGAACGACCAAAATCAGGGTAACGAAGAAGAACGCAGCGAGGGCTAAACCCGGATCGGGCATCGTATTCCATCATTAATTAGGTTAGACTAACTATAGACTGCGTGGCCCCTAATATCAAGGAGGGCACGGCCGGCGAAGCGTGGACCTCAAGGGAATCCGCCATGAAATCACAAATCCCTTGCCAGAAACGGACCGTCAGTGGCCTGACGCTTGCACCAAGCCCAAGTCCCTGTCAAAATCACTATACTCGGGCTTCACCCCTATCGAGAGTTTAGCCGCACTCGAAACGGGCTTGGGCCGCCAACTGCGCGTGAACGTCCGAGACAAAGCGTTCCGCATGTGAGAATGAAAAACTGGATCAACGGCTCTGGAGACCGCGTGGTTGAACACGACCAAAGCGGAACGCAGCCGCAGTTTGCCCCAACGCGAGGATGACGCGCTCCACGATGTCTGAAACTCGAATCGACTCGCCCCATAAAACCGCCGATGTGCGAACGGTCACGTTCCCGCGAGGTGACGCACAGAATTTCATCAATGAGATGAAACGCCGAGTGCATGCCTACTTTGAGACGGCCGGTATCTCGCAAAAGGCGAACACGCGGATGGTTTTCAAGACCATCATCATGGCATCGATGGTGGCCGTTCCCTATCTCTTGATCATGACCAATCGTCTGTCACCATGGGTCATGCTGGGACTTTGCGTAGTGATGGGGATCGGCGTGGCAGGTTGCGGATTCGCAATTGCCCACGATGCATTACATGGAGCCTACTCGTCCAACAGTAAAATAAACGCTGCGTTAGGGTTGATCTTCGACATAAACGGCGGAAGCAGTTACATGTGGAAAATCACACACAACGTGATTCACCACACATACACCAATATTCAAGGGATTGACGAAGACCTGGAAGTGTCCCCCCTACTCCGGCTCTCGCCGACGTCCACGCATCGACCCATGCACCGGTATCAACACCTTTACGTTCTTGCAGCCTACAGTATGACGACGCTGTTTTGGGTCTTTGTCAAAGACTATCAGTACCTGCTGCGCCGCGACCTTGGCCCGTACAGGAAGATCACGCATCCAAAGGGCGAAATCGCAAAACTCTTTGTCATGAAGGCTATCTACTATTTTTATATCATCGCCATGCCTTTGCTTTTCCTCGACGTGGCATGGTGGCAGGTCCTTGTCGGTTTTGTGGCCATGCACATCACGTCCGGCTTAATCCTCAGCCTCGTTTTTCAACTGGCACACGTTATCGAGGGCCCCGTACAGTTCGCGGCCGACGAGCAAGCAACGATGAACGATGTGTGGTTCGTACATGAGATGAAGACCACGGCAAACTTCGCGCGTACAAACAAATTGTTATGCTGGTACGCGGGTGGACTAAATTTCCAAGTTGAACACCACCTTTTTCCCCGAGTGTGTAGCATCCACTATCCGGCCATCAGCCAAATCGTAGAAGAGGTTGCGCACAAATACGGGGTACCCTACCATCACCACCCAACCCTCTGGGGTGCCATTCGGTCACATTGGCGGATGCTGAAAATATTTGGTGATCCCGAGGCCGCCCCGTTTGCGGCACACACCTGATCTGGTCTCTGCGCTTTTGCGGACCAACCCGTCCTGCGACACTACGCGCCGCAGCAGCGGATAATTCGTCGTGATCGTTTTGTGTTCGATTCCGTCCACTACCACCCGGATTTTGCCACAGAGGACACGGAGAACCATCCAGACGAACAATCGGCTGACTACTGCTGGCCGAGTCCTACGTAGAATTTGTTATCGACCGCTGAGTGAATCCACACGACATCCGTTCGACCGTCGTTATTAAAGTCACCTGAATACAGTGTGAACAGCGACCAGTTTTCACCGGATAGGTGTTTGGTTGGCTGGGGAGAGAAATCCAAACTCCCACCCGCGAGACCGAGTCCGACGTACCCGTCGTTGGAAGAAGCCGTCAAGTGTATTCACCATCAGGATTCTCCGGCAGATGTGCTCTGGTCGTGGTGCTTTCATATGGAAAGCGACAAAAGCAGCCGGACCCCCTCACGTCACGGTTTTATGGCGGATTTGATCGGGTCTTGACAACAATGGCATGCGCGGTTGGTATCATGCCTGGACATGTGTGCACCACCAGCTTCACGTTTCGCAGTTCCCACCAGTTGTTTTCTGCAAACACGTTTCGCCACAGACGAGGATGAGGGGAATGAAACACATTGCGCCCGACCCTAAGCTCACCGCGAGTAAGGCATTCGGTACCACGAAATCCAATATGACCGTCGCGCGGACTTTGCTCGAGTACCTCAAATTGGAGGGCGCCACCAAATTGTTCGGTATTCCCGGTGGGGCCCTCATCTTCCTCATTGATGAACTCAAACTTCAGCGAGACACGTTCGATTTTTTCATATGCCGTCATGAGACCGGTGCTGCGTACATCGCCCACGGCTACGCGCGAGTCTCCGGACAACTCGGTGTTGTGCTGACCACCGCCGGTCCGGCCGCCACCAACGCTGTGACGGGAATGATGAACGCCCAAGCTGCCAGCTGTTCGGTGCTGCACATAAGTGGCGAGGTGCCGCAGAAATACTTTGGGCAGGGGTACCTGCAGGAAGGCGTCGATGCCAAGCTCGATGTGGGATCTATCTACCGCAACGCCGTCGAGTACAGCACGATGATTTCGGGCCAAGAAAACTTCGTGACGTTGTTTCAGCAGGCTCTGAGGGATGCCCGGTCACAACCGCCTCGGGCCGCCCACGTCAGCTTGCCGAACGATGTCGCCGCGCAATGCATGCGGGGAAGTGACAAAGAGGACCCCTACCGCTTTGCGTTCCCCAACTCCCCAACAAATTATCGCACGACACCCACCGGGACAAACATCGATCAGGTGCGGGACACATTTGTCGAACTCGCATCGGCCAAGCGGCCGTTAATTTTTCTCGGCAACGGGGCTCGCCA
>JAZDDD010000327.1:0-8158 GCA_036679545.1 Gemmatimonadota bacterium
GGATGGCATCTTCGTACTCCGTGGTAAAACGTAGGCGACCAGCCGCTGCATTTCGGGACACGACCTCTTTTAATCCCGGTTCGTAGATCGGGATTTGACCTGAATTGAGAATTTTAACCTTCTCAGGGTCGATGTCGACGCACGTTACTCGATGGCCGACGTCTGCGAAGCACGTCCCCGTAACCAATCCGACGTATCCTGTACCGATGACGGCAATATCCATGGGCTATCGTTTCTGGGTGTGGTTGGGGGAACGCGGTCTTTTGCACTTTCAAACGATCTAACCAAAAGACGCAACGTATCTGTGAAGGATCCGGTGCCGTTGGCGGCTCGCACCAGAATCGCTCCAATACATATAAACAGTTATGGCCCGTTGGAAGAAGTGGGGCTTGTCTTTATTTAATAAATAGGCATTATGCCTATAGACGTTATGCACTGAAGAGGACTGAGATGACCCCAAAACGTGTGTCGGCATCGTCGCTTCCCCTAAAGCCCGTGGTTTATCACATCCTGGCGGCGCTGGCCGAGGGTGGCAAGCACGGGTACGCCATTAAGCGAGATATCGGTGTGAGATCACAAGATCGACTCGACGTAGATCCAGGCACACTGTATCGCCTCATTGCCCGGTTGCTGGAAGATGGTTTGGTCGAGGAAGTCGAGATGTCTCCGGCAACAGAACCGGAGGATGGGCGCCGGCGTTATTACCACCTTACCGAAGATGGGCGCGTGGCTTACGTCGCGGAAACTGAGCGAATGGCGTCGTTGGTGGATGGTGCCCGCGCCGATGGTGTGATACGCAAACCGAGGACGGCCTGATGGGTGCGTCCTACCCACCGGGTTGGGCTCGCCGTGCATACATGTTGTTGTTGCGGATTTATCCGCGCGCGACGAGAAAGCGATTCGGTCAAGAGATGTTCGACGTGTTTCGGAATAGCTGGATCGCAAAACGAGAGGCTGGCGAACGAGCTGTTGCGGTTCGGATGTGGGCGCGGGCATTGCGTGATGTGACGGTAAACGGGGTGGCGGTTCGTTTTCGGCGAACATATCCTCATCGGCCGGCCTCAACATCATCGACGTTACGAACGTTACTCGTGACAGTGAGACAGGACACTCGTTGGGGTCTGCGTGCCATGCATCGGAATCCTGGTTTCGCAGCGGTCGTGATCGCGACGTTTGCTTTGGCGGTTGGTGTCAACACCGCGGTTTTCAGTATCGTGGACGGCGTGTTGTTCCGACCGCTTCCGTTCCCCGAATCGGGCCGCCTCATCCGTGTTTGGAGCGCTGATACACTGGGCGTCGAGCGTTTTCAACGCTCGACGTTTGCTGAAGTAACCGGGATAGGCGAACGAAATCGTTCCTTCTCTGGATTGGCCGCGTATTCAATGGTGCCCAGTCGTATGTTGGATGGGTACTCGACACCCGAAACCGTCGTTCTTGTGCGGCTCACAGGAGACCTGCCCGCGGTGCTCGGTGCCGTGCCAATCGCCGGACGCACATTTCACCCTACTGACTTTCAAGGTGACGGCCGTGTGGTCATGTTGAGCCAAGGGCTTTGGCAGCGGCGGTACGGTGGGGATCCGCAGATCATCGGTGAGCAGGTATCGATTCGCGATGAAATGCTCACGGTCATTGGTATTTTGCCAGAGACCTTTGAATATCCGCAGGACGCCGAAGCGTGGCGTCCGTTCCCGGTCGATGCCTATCAAGACGACGATCGCGAGTTAGTCATCGTCGCTCGTTTGGCGGATGGTATTTCCGTAGCACAGAGTACGTCCGACGTTCGGTTGATCACCAGTGGTATGCGGACTGAAGGTGCTGACGTGGACGAAGTCCAATCGGCGTGGGTTCAGCCGTTGCGCGCTACCCTTGTGCGTGATGTTCGGACGGCGTTGTTGTTGCTGCTTGCCAGTGTGGGGTTGATCCTACTCATCGGCTGTGTAAACGTCGCCAACCTTTTCCTCACGCGAACTTCTCACCGCGCGTCAGAACTTGCTATCAGAACAGCGTTGGGCGCGAGCAGGGGTCGACTAGTACGCCACCTCGTGAGCGAGGGACTTGTCCTTGCGTTTTTCGGCGCGACCGTTGGCTTGTTTGTCGGTCGGGCGTTGCTGACCGTTGTCCTTCGGCTTGCACCCGCAAGTACACCTCGGTTGAGCGAGGTGTCACTCAATAGTCTCGTTGTGGCGATCATGTTTGGCACGGTGTTGATCACGGGTGTTTTGGTCAGTGCTTTGCCCGGGTGGCGATGGTCGCGGTTGGCCGCAGGTTCGATCAACGTTGGCACGCGAAGCGCCGTTGGCGTATCCCGTGGAGTGTCCGCACACCGCGGCTTAGTTGCTGCGGAGGTGGCCCTGTCAACGGTACTGGTTGCTGTCGCTGCAACGCTAGCGGGAAGTTTTTACAACTTGCTGAGCTTCGATCGTGGGTTTGAGACGGAAAGCCTCCTTGCCGTTCCGATCTCGATTGCCGATGATCACGGGAGTGTTCAAGAGACTCGTCTATTGTATGCACGGGCGTTGGAGTTAACACGCGCGTTGCCCGGTGTTGTCTCCGCGGCGTTGAGCTTTCGAAGTCCTCTGCAAACGACGAGCTTTCGCTTGTCGTATCGTATGACGGCTGCCGTGGGTGACGGCTCGACCTCCGTGAATCCATATCTTCATTCCGTGTCCCCGGGGTACTTTTCCACCGTAAAAGTTTCCCTGTCGCAAGGGCGCGCGTTTTCCATTGCGGACGATGTTAACGCTCGAGCCGTGGGTGTAATAAACGACACCTTCGCACGCCAATATTTTGGCGTAACGGATCCCGTGGGTCATGTATTGTATGGTGAAAATGGCGATGAAATTGAGATTATCGGTGTCGTCGGTGATATCCGACCGACCGCAGCGTCAGTGCCCGCGCTTGTTCTGTACCGGCCGTTTGCCCAACTAGTGATCCCCTTCAACTATTTGCTCGTACGCACAGTTACCAACCCGTTGGACTTGGTGCCCACCATACGCGAGCGAATTTGGTCGCTAAACCCAAATATCGCCTTGGACGAAATCGCGACCATTGATCAGGAGGTATCTGGAACACTCGCCGCTCCTCGGTTCAACATGCTGTTTGCAAGTTTTTTCGCATGCATTGCACTTGTTTTGGCGATGATAGGTGTTTATGGCGTGATGTCGTACACCGTTGCAAGTCGCCGGCCGGAGTGGGGGTTGCGTCAGGTCCTGGGCGCGGACCGGATGACGGTGTTGCGCCATGTGTTACTCGATAGTCTACGCGTTACTGCAAGTGGGGTGGGGATTGGGCTCATTTTGTCGGTAGCGGTTAGGCGGGCGATTCGATCTGTTTTATACGATGTTGCGCCCGGAGAACTTGTTGTACTGGTTTCCGTGTTCGCTGTTTTGGCGGGGGTCGCAATAGGTGCCGCGCTGATTCCGGCTATCCGTGCCACGGGTGTGACACCCCTGGCCGCGTTCCGAGATTGATAGGACCTGATGTACTCCTTGCACACCGGCGTCGGTGTGGTCAACATTCACCCTCAGGTGGTTAAGACTACAACCGGAGCCCAGCGATGTTGTTTGGAAAACGACGAAGCAAGCCAGCCGATGGGCCAGAATCTGCCGCAACGATTGGTGAGGAAGTCGTCGACTCCGCCAAGACACTACACGGGCGGTTCACGATCATTCCAAGGGCCAAGCAACTCGTCAATGGGAACTGGATTGCGCGGACGACCCTTGAGGAGGAGACCGAGGCGGGTGCGCGCAGTTACGATTTCGGAGGTCCGATGAACGAGTTCGCAAACAAAGAGGATGCGGTGCGAGGCGGAGTCGCATACGCCAAACGACGGTTGGATGACGGCTTCTGATTCGTACCCGGATCGTCACGTTCCAGCGATAGTCACGTGTAGCGTGTCCGTCGCGACATCGGGTAACCGTACATGTAGGTAGTCACCCAGCACGGCCACAATGGCATGGTTGCCGGGCGCAAGATTTTCGAAAACGTATTCCGTTTGTGCACCGCCCAAATGCACGACCCCATCCCCGGTCGGGATCGGTTCCCCCACTGCTGTTATGTCGCGGTCGATGAATAGATGATGATGTCCTGTTCCCGGCTCGTTCGTTCCCGCAGGTCTAATTTCGACACCATTGGTTTCTATCCATTGAGAGACGGTCATCGTGTCCTCCTGATAGGTTGGTCCTCGCTGCGAATATCTCGAAGCCGAGACGCTTTTTACCCCGCGGGCCCCAATATCTTGAGCCTAAGGACTCGTGAACCCGGACGTAGGCTACCGTCTGAAAAGTTCGCTTCCGATGATATGACGAGTCACGTGTGGCTCCCGGGGTCAGTCGCCAAATTCGATGCCCTGCGCAAGCGGAAGATCGGTACTCCAATTCATCGTGTTCGTTTGGCGGCGCATGTACGCTTTCCAGGCATCTGAGCCCGATTCTCGACCACCACCGGTTTCCTTCTCACCTCCAAACGCACCGCCAATCTCGGCACCGCTCGTGCCGATGTTGACGTTGGCAATGCCACAGTCGCTGCCCCGGTGCGACAAGAATAGTTCCGCTTCGCGGAGGTTCTCGGTGAAAATGGCGGACGAGAGGCCCTGTGGTACGCCGTTGTGGTACTCGATGGCTTCTTTGATCTGCGCAATCGCTTCAGCGGTCGTTGCTTTGGCGGTCCCGTAACTTATGATGTAGAGAATTGGCGCGAACGTTTCCTCCTGTACGATATTGAAGTCGTTCCGGGCCGCGGCAACACACGGTGTAACGTAGTGCCCGCCGGGGTAGTTACTTCCCTCCAACGCCTCGCCACCCCACAAGACTTCCCCACCTTCCTCCGTCACACGTTTGACAGCTTTTTGCAAATCTTCGACGGCGTTGTGTGTGACAAGCGGACCCATCACCGTTTCAGGCAGGCGTGGGTCACCAATGCGAATGCCCTGGTATGCTGTGCGCAGACGCTCGATGAATGTGTTTCGTACTGACTCATGAATGATGATGCGCCGGGTGCTTGTACACCTTTGACCGGCGGTACCCACGGCGCCGAAAAGTACGGCCCGCAACGCGAGATCCAAGTTGGCGCTTGGTGTGACAATGATGGCGTTGTTGCCGCCAAGCTCCAAGATGGTTCTGCCGAGACGCTTTCCTACGACTTGCGCAACTTGATATCCCATTTTGCAACTGCCGGTCGCAGATACCAATGGCAGCCGTGTGTCATGTAGGAGGCGATTGCCCACGCTGGAACCCTTGCCGACTGCGAGCGAGAGAATGGCCGGATCGACATCGTTTTCACGACACACCTGTGCGGCGATTCGTGTACACGCAATGGCGGTCAGCGGCGTCTTCGATGCCGGTTTCCACACAACGCTGTCACCACAGACGGAAGCGATTGCCGCGTTCCAACTCCACACCGCAACCGGGAAGTTGAATGCACTGATGACGCCTACAACGCCTAGCGGATGCCATTGTTCGAACATTCGGTGGTCGGGTCTCTCGGATGTCATGGTGAGACCGTACAACTGGCGTGACAGACCAGTGGCAAAGTCGCAGATATCGATCATCTCCTGCACTTCGCCCTCGCCTTCTGCGATGATCTTCCCCATTTCGAGTGTGACAAGCGCGGCAAGTTCACTTTTGACTTCGCGTAGCCGGTTGCCGAGTTGACGGATCAATTCGCCGCGTTTGGGTGCCGGGACTGTTCGCCATTTCAAAAAGGCGTGGTGCGCCCGATCGGCGATGCCGTCATATTCTTCTTCCGTCACTTGCCGCACGGTCGCGATGCGCGACCCGTCAACGGGTGTCACAACGTCGAGCTCGGGTCCGGAGCCGATCCACTCGCCGGCGAACCCGCCGTGATTAATGTCCCGGATGCCAAGGGTTTCGAGAATAGAGGAGCTTGGGGCTGCTGTAACCATTTTTCCCTTTTTAGATCATAGTGCGTGGTTGTGGCTGTAATGTAATGGTGATGGTCGATATCCGGTCTGTCACATTGACGATCTGCGATTAACGAATGCCGCTCGTCGTCCGCCGGTTTTCTTGTCCGTCCGTTTGCCATGGGCCGACATCGGAAAACCAAGACTTCCTCGATCTGCAGTCGTCAATTGATCGTCGTATAGCGTAAGCGCTCTACTTGTCTTGATCGGCCAGTGTCGTTAATTCTGGAGCATGTCACCAATCCAGATCAGGATCCGCGAACTTCGTCGCGAGCAGGGGCTAACACAGGTCCAGCTCGCGGAACGATGTGGGATGCCTCAGTCTACTATCTCCCGGATTGAGTCGGGAACCACGAGTGGCGTCGATTTTCACACGTTGGACTGTGTCGCAGATGCGTTGGGGGTACACCCCGCCGATCTCGTGGCGTTCAACGAAGTTGTATTCGATTACAAGGGGCGTTCGTACGTGGTGAATGACATCACTCGGGAAGTTGCGCCGCTACCGGATGGCGCAACCACGGCATGGGCCATACGTGACACAGGCGTGACGTTTGAAACGGGCAGTGGAACCAGGCCTGGGACAGTGATCCGCAAAGCTAAGAAGCTACTCGCTGGTCGAGGGTGAAAACCTGTTTTTTTCTGCAGGGCCGCAGTGGCTACGAGGACTCGAACCGGCACGCGGGCCGGTCCCCATGATCGCACAATGCCTGGACCTCGACCCCCAATGCAGCGCTGAGCAAAGACCGGACTGTTCGACATAACTGAGGGTGCTTTGCGACAACGGCGCTCAGTGGACAACCTGCGCCTTCGACGAACACCGACCCATTTGCCCTCGCGGACGTGACCGTGGCGCCGAGATCTTCCAGTGTGGTTCGGGCCACCGCCAACCTTTGGTCCGCGGTGGCACGATCTGCCACAGCGGGCGGAGCCAAGCGCAGGCCGACATCATCCATCAAGGTGTTGAACGCGTCTTTTTCCATCTGTTGGGCGAGTGTCTCGACCAACGTTTGTAGCACTGGAATGTACGCGCGAGAAAATGATGTTTCGGTCTGCGGTGTCAGTTCGAACAAATGAGCCGGTTTTCCGGCACCGGACCCGCGGCGACTGCCAACCTTTTGCACAACGCTGTCACCTTCGAGGTTGTTCAAATGTGTTCTAATCGTGTTGGTTGCCAGAGAAAGTGCCTCTGACAGTTCATTGACGGTTTTTTGGCCGTGACGCAGTATCGCAACGATGCGGCCACGTGTGGTTTCCAAAGACGCGGTGTCCCAGGTGGAGATCATCTGTGTGCTAAGGACAGACGACGTCGTCGAGTGTGCCGTTCCAGCAATGCCAGTTGGTGTCCTGGTACAGATGTTCGGCTCGGACGCGCCCATTCTGAGAGGACCGACTCCATTCAATCGACGTCATGTTCCCATTTTCCGCGTTCGAAACTTCGTAGAACGCGTCAAACGTCGAACTTACCACAAGGCCGTAGTTGATGTATCCACCGTTCTCTGCGGCTGCGGGGACGACGTTCGTGTAGCGGATTTCACCGATGTTCGTTGTGAAATCCCTGGTCCAGTCAATTTGCAAGAACGGTGTGGGGTTCGACGGATGCAGGTTGATGTTCCATTGCCCCTCCGTCGCGAGGAGACCGGACGTGCCCGAGTACCACAGAAAGTTGCTGTACTCGCCGTCTTTGGTGAGGAACATCTGCCATTGAACGCCTTGCGGGACGAACCGACCCTCGAGCCGCGCCGTATGTGATACCGCGCCGACGCTAAAGTCGTACGCCCACATCCATGAACCGTCCTCTTGTCTTTCGGGTGTTTGGTTTGCGGCAGCGATGAATGCCGCGACCGGTGTGACGAGCGTGACACTCAATGCAATGTTCCAAACGACGATGGATGCCGCCGCACGGGTCCAATTGATCCCAACTTGGGTCGACGAGGGCGACACGTTGCTCAACGCCGACTCGCCGGACGCAAAACTCGAAAAATCGATGACCATGGACACGTCAGGCGGGAGTGTCGGGGCTTCTTCTCCGGGATCTGTGACGGACCCACACGCTGTTGCCAAGACGGCCAAGGCGACGCACGCCGTGGTGCTTCGTTGAAAGTTTACACTGCTATGCATGTTCGCCTCCTTGGAGACGTTTCAGTTTGATTAGGACAGTCCGCAAGCGGACGGCTTTCAATCTAATAACACCGGTCCGATAGGGCGTGATGCAGGACACCGGTTCTATCCGTTACCTCC